>NZ_BAOS01000034.1 GCF_002443295.1 Candidatus Scalindua japonica
CCTGCATTTCACTTTACCTGTTATAATACCGGGATTCTCTACCCCAACATCCAGCCTTATCTCATTCTTTAATTCCCGCATGGCCTTTTGCAGTTTCTCCTTCATTTTCTGGGATTCATCCTGGGCCCTCAAGTCAGTTGCAAGTAGAAATAAAACAAAAAATGCGAGTACTGTTAAACATAATCTCTTCATAAATTGAAATCTCCTTTTCCCGTCATAATAAGACATCATCCATGACACTGCACGAATGTAGACTTTCGGCTATAAATGACAGAAGCCCGGGCTTGAATGGTAAACGGGGAGGTTTATATCTGGCCCGGGCTTCTGTTTATCAACATAGTAATTTATTCAAAAAATTTTGTACTACATGTTCTTAACAAAATGCTATGTAACATACTGACTGTTGCCAACAGCTTAGAATGCGATATCTACGCCAAGTCTGTAGGTAGTATCCAGAAAACTTCCAAGATCAACTCTATCTGCCTCGTTGCCGTCAGTTCCTGTTTGTTCGTCTTGATAATCTGACCAGTGTGCACCGGCAACTACCTTGAAATTTGCTCTGGGAACAATTGTTGCGTCAAAAGAGTATTTCGTAAATGACCCGATATCCCTTACATCATAATCAGGATTAACATTTTCTACCCTGACAGCAGGTATAAGCCATGGAAGGACGACGCACTGCAGTTCTGCCGTGTAAATAGATGTATGAAATGATGAACCTGACTCCTGGGCTAAATTACTACCGAATGTACCTGCTCCGTAAGTTATTGTTCCCTTTATATCATCTTCCATAAATGACGCGGCCCCTATAAAATTAAAATTACGCCAGTTTGCGTCAACAAGAACACCAAAACGTTCAAACCTGTTTGCCTCGGAATCGAAAAGACCTCCATCAATCGGATTGCCAAAAGCGCCTGATGTAGGATCATCAATATATGCTCCGGTAACACCTCGATAATAATAACCCTTTATCCTGACAGAATCGTCACGCCAGTTCTCTTTTGCTGCCAGCGAATCGTCTACAGACTCTTCACCTAGTACGCCCATACCGCCTATCTTATACGATACCGTTACATACCAGTCTTTGCTCTTATTTATCTCTCCTCCAAAAATACCACCAAGCACTCCATCGTCGCCAACCATGTTTGTTATTATAGTATCCATATCACCGGAACCATCGAACAGTTCAGATCCTTCTCCTGTTTCACCATTAACGATACCTGCCGCCCATTCAAAACCACCTCTGCCTTTAGGCCCATTCCAACTACCCCAGATCTCAATTCCATTCTGGGCCGGGTGGAAACCAAAGAAGTTACCGGCCGATATTGTAGGCATCACATCCATCATGTAATTTGATAACGAAAGCTGTTTTCTGTGGCTGGACATTGGCGTGCCCCGCATATCCAACCTTCCAAACCTGAAATTAAAATGACCCTGTTCTCCAAACAAGTAAGGAGCATAGTTTAAATATGCCCTCTCCAGTTCATCAATTGAACCGGCGCCAAAGAAAGATAGTGTCTCTCCAAACGTTCCTCCAAAAAGCACCTCAAGGGACTCTATTCCTGTAAATGAGGTATCCTGGGACCTTTCAGGACTTCCAAGAGTTCCTCCTCTAGGATTTTTCGGCCTTTCACGTGTAATGGCAAACTCAGACACCATCTTAAAACCAATAGCAGGCAGATGGGGTATTGAACCGGGCCATACTGCCTTAGGGAATAATTTTGACCATGCTGGAGCTCCCATCTTAACAGGTTCTTCCTTTACAAAGACTTCATCACCACCTCCCGGCATTCTCAAACCATTAGCGAAGAATGCCCTGCCAAATGCGTTGAGCTTGGGAAAAGTTCCCCAGTGGCAGGTTGTACACGCAGTCTTATATTTTCTCGCAAAAGGTGGAATAGCCTCTGAAACAGTGGGAAATGTTGCAAATAGCATCCCCACAAAAAAAAAGGCTGCTAAGCCAATTAACAAGAATTTTTTTTTCATCTTTTTCTGCTCCTTTCTTTTTTTGCAAAATAATTAACTTAGAGGCGAACTGAATGTACAACTTCCATTACGCCGCCCCGTAGAACCTGTCTGAAACGGCCAACTTCATTTGCGAAACATTAAGAGGTAGGAAAAAAGAGCTCTCAATGCGTTAAAAACACGAAATGATTGCACCTAAGCCAATTTGTTTTTGCCATTTGACATGAAAAGAGCTGTCGATATAATGAAAAAAGGCCAAATGCAAAGGGGTATATACCCCTTCCGCGTTTCCGTGCCGGGCTATCAGTTAATGCCTTCCGAGCGAAGCTGATAGCCTTTTTTGATCAAATAAATCTAATTCAGACTCAATCTCAACCAATGGGTCTAAAGAAATAGTTCTTATTTCTTTTCAGGTTAAATGGTTAAAAATCTTCAAATGAAATGTATGTACAAATAGGAAAACAGACATCTTTGTTGAGATTAAGTCTCATTTGCAATATTCTAGAAAAATTTTCGGTTATGTCAAATACTTTTTAATTTTTTTAATTGTATCATTACACCGGTTTAAAACTATATACTTACAGGGTGGATTAAGACAAGTAGGGTGCATTCCATGCACCGCTAACAACGTTGGATATGGCAATGGTATTATATATTACACACATATTTAATTATGCTGGGATGTTTCTGGTGCGTAAAACGCACCCTACGATTTTTGTTACCGGATCAGCTTCACTGTATATGGACGCTGCCGGAGGACGATTCAAACTTTGGTGTTTGCTGGGCTATGATAAAATGTTTCATGACAAAATGATGTGGTCCGGACTAACGCCGTGATGATTGGACGAATGCACCAAAAACGGAAACGAAATGAATCCACAATTTGGCAAAGGAGATTCTGGGAGCATATGATCCGTGATAAAGTTTTGTAGACAAGTAGGGTGCATTCCATGCACCGCTAACAACTGGACACTCAAGCTGGGTCAAATGAGAATTTATTAAATGAGTATCGTAGTTCAAGTTCAACATCAGTATAATATAGCCTGAATTATTCTATTAATGATTAAAACCTGGAGTAAGTAATGGTTTATATAGTAGGAGAGAGAAAACAACAAACATTCCTTCCGCCGTCAATAGATGAGTATATAAAAGTAAATGATCCAGTGCGAGTATATAATGCATTTATTATGATCAGTGTGGTAATACCGATATTAATCTATGCGAGACAGACTTTCGGGGAGGCAGATAACAAAGAGATTAAAGCATCTATTGTTACACAAACAGAATTCCGGTTAATTTCAAAAGAGAATTTCTTCGGAAAGTCAGTAGTAAACATGCTCAAGGATAACAGTTTTTATGATAGGGATTGGAATAGCTCTGCATCCGGATTTCCCAATGACTATCAGTTGCAGAGTAATGGTAAAGTTGTCTTAGACCGTGCCAGCGGACTCATGTGGCAGCAGTCCGGATCAGCCGGAGATGTCTCCTTTGATGAAGCTGAGAGATATGTTCTAAAACTAAATAGTGATCAATTTGCCGGATACAACGACTGGCGCCTGCCCACGCTTGAGGAGGCAATGTCCCTTATGGAGTCGACAGAAAAGAGCGGTGGTTTGCATATAGCCGCAGTATTTGATAATACGCGTAGGTGGATCTGGACTTCAGACAAGAACAACGCCTCTCTCCCCTGGATTGTCAATTTCGTCAGTGGTAATTGCTACACCTACGTCAACGATTACTTCGACTTTACCAGCGACGGCTATATTCGATCAGTTCGTTGATGTAATTCATTTGAATATTTGATTACTAGATACAAATTTCTCTAATTACACGAATTGTTCTAATTCTGGTAAATTTGTGTCTTTGGGAATATGCAATAGATATTTTCGGAACTTGTCGATAATCTCAGTGTTTTTCATAACTCTATCAGTCAGAAAGATTGGAATATCGACATAGCTTGAAAAGCAGATTTCTGGATTGCATCAGATTTGACTGGTGTATTTTAAGAGGATATCACTACTACGTAAAATGTTTCTCTACCTGATTATCGTATTAAGTCTTATGGTACAGGCCAATCACCTCGTGAATCTATATGGCAGGCAAAGCATATGTTTCTCAGCATTGTATCAAAGAATTCATATGTTTCCATAGAATCCATGTTTTTAGAAATCTCAGCAAGCTTTTTGGAGTCTGCTGCAAGTTTTTTTGTGTATTTTTCATACTTATTCCTCATCGTATTGTCAGACATTTTGAACTTACGTCCTTCTAACCCCCATTTATCATCCGGGAAAAACAGATGCACCATGTCTACACTGATTCTGGATATCCTATTTGACTCTTTGAAGACTATATCGAAATCAGCATTCAATATTCCTTCCAGTATTTTTGTCATAGATGCACCTATCGCATGCATCACAATTTTGGTAGCTTCTGTACCATGCTTTTCAACACTGTCTTCTCCATATGCCCTATTGACAAAAGAACCAGCACTGGTAGTAAGAACGAACAGGTAAAGTAAAACTATACAGATTTGAATGGTTTTTTTCATAATACGAATTTCCTTTCACTTTATAAAACTCAAGTAAAGTTTCTTTGCCGGTAATATATTAGAACCATCTCACGACTTCACTCTGGATAATTAGAGTTATTGCTTCAGTGCTGGAATTCATGTGGGCTACAGGAGTTGAAAATATAATATAAATGAGACGTACTTATTGTTTTGGCTGGTACAACAATAGCTATGAGGTATTGATTGTAGAATCAAGAGGAAATTATGCAAGTATTTTTCAGGGCAGATTCACTGTCTGGTTGCATTTATTAATGTAATAATGTTTAAGGAAGGTAAAGTGTGTTCTTGCCTACCCGTCTGAAAGGAAAGAAAAAGAGGTTGGCTCAATTTACTATTAGTGTGAGGTAAAAAGTCTTGTGTTCGATAGTAGAACGGTCGAACAGTCAAGAGACACAAATATCACGAATTATACTGATTTTGGTAAATTAGTGCAAATTTGTGTTAATTCGCGTCTTCTGGCACGTGTGACATATATTTCCGGAACTTGTCGATGATCTCAGTATTCTTCACATCTCTATTTGCAAGAAATTCCTTAATGTCGTCAATAACCTCTCTCTTCTTTTGATTTTTTGTTTTTGATTTTGCTGTATCAAATGCTCCCATGTCGAGTTTGTCGAACCCAAGTTTTTTCATCCTTCTGGATGCAAACTGCATGGACTCATCTCTTATCTCAGAGAGAAATGCTGAGGTTATTGTTTTGTATCCCTTTTCCCTGGCGCGTATTTCCATCAGCTTGTAAATTCCGGGCCTTACAAAATCGGGGGCGTTTTTAACACGCTCCAGCGCCTCGGTCTCCCACTCAATCTTACCGTTCCTGGCAGGTTTCTTTTTAAGCAGCTTCATAAAAGGGAACATAGCCTTCTTGTCGCCTGCCATCTTTTCCTTTGCTTCTTTCATGATGTCCGGAGTGATCTCGGTATACCCTTTTTCTCTCGCGTACTGTTCTACCCTTTTTATTACCATTCCTTTTCCAAAGGAGGGTACTTTGCCCAGTCGCTTCTCTGCGTCTTTACTCCATGAGAGCTCAAACTTCTTCTCTAAACCAAATGTGTTCTCTTCTTTAAACGACAACTTCTTTCCTCCATATTTTCCTGGTTCATAATCACACCAAGAATCTTCTTCCATCTGATCTCCTGTCGTAACGAGGGCCCTTGCGCGGCAACCTTTGCACATTGATTCAAACTCACACTCACCGCATCTGCCCTTGAGGTCCGCTTCCCTTAATTCATTCAGTATCCCGGAGTTGTTCCAGATTTCCGCAAAACTCTTTTCCCGTAAACTTCCACAGGATGTTTCCATATAGGGACAAGCGGTGACGTTACCTTCGGGTGTAATCCTGCAGTAGTTTGTGCCAGCCGGGCATCCGCCTGAATAGTATTTGACTAATGCCGACTCGGGGTCCATCTCGTATGCTATCCTTCTGTAATGTGGAGCGCACTTTGCGCTGACGAGCATCTTTCCCTCATATTGACTATGGAGTTTGTAGATCTGTTTCAACGCGTCCTCATATTGTTCTGATGTAATATCGGTTATGTCCTGGCCTCTTCCCGTACAGACGAGGAAGAAAAGGTTAAAGACCCTTGCTTCCATGTTGTTCGCGAAGGCAACCAGTTGGGGAATTTCGTCATAATTCTTTTTAAAAACTGTGGTCTGTATCTGGATTTCCAATCCGTTTCTTCTGCACGCCTTCATCCCTTCGACCGCCTTTTCCCATGAACCTTTTGCGCCTCGAATTGAGTCATGTACTTCAGGATGAATGGAATCGAGACTTATGCCAATCCCGGAAAAACCGTTATCTTTCAGCTTTTTAGCCATTTTATCATCAATAAGACATGCATTGGTGCCGAGGAGGACCATCATGCCTTTCCCCGCAGCATGACGGGACAGATCAAAGATGTCTTTTCGTAAGAGCGGTTCTCCGCCTGTCAGAATCAGGATCAGGTTTGGGTTTAGTTCCGCGATTTCGTCTATAACCTTCAGTGCGGTGTCAGTGTCCAGTTCATCAGCGGTACTGCCTGTTCCACATTGTATCTGATTAAAGTCAAGAGTGTCTTCGCTGGGTGTGTAGCCGGGCAGGCTGGTATTCTCCTGGTCTGGTGGTTGAACATTATCTGCCAGAAGGTAACAATGGGTGCACAGTAAGTTGCATGCTTTTGTGAGGTTCCAGGAAATTACGTGAGGTATGGATTTCATTATAAAAAATATATTATAAATGGTTAGTTTTTAACAGGTAGATGAAAAACCTTCTTTAGTCCCCTCATAGAAAAGGAGGGGATATGCGGGTGATAAAATATTGAAAAAAATCTCAAGTAACTCAATAATGTAGGAAAACTTAAAATATGCTTAAAATATGATAGATCAAGGTTAATTTAATTGCAAGATTAATATGCTCATGAGTGATTTTTTTGACAAGAGTTTCAAATTTTGCCTTTTACATTTAATGGTGTTATACGTGATTGGTTAGGGTAGAGTAATAATGAAGTAGTATGTTGTCGAATGTCTTTATCCTGCTGTATTTAGATATACTTACAGAATTGACAGTTACGTCCGTTTTTCCTTGAGTTATTTGGCATTATGGTTGCAAAAACAGTGATTTTCTGATTATATAGTGTTTGTTAATTTCATGTTTTTTGTGTTATTTAAATAGAGACTCTTTTGTCATATTTTTCCTATTATTATCTAGTAGGCGTGGGGATTTCATCATGAAAAAAGAAGAAGAAAAATCATATGCAGGTTTGTACTTGTTTCTGAGTATTATACTTACCTTAACGATAGCATGGGCTGTCTGGAATGAAGTAGTTACAAAAAGGCCATGGAAATCGTATCAATCCAGGTTTCATGAGTTAGAAAAAGATAAGGTCAGGGGGGACTACGGTGAAGCGATGGAGGAGTTTAGTCAACCTGAAGTTCAGGAAAAATATAGAGAAATCCAGGAAAAACTTGCTGTGGCATGGGGCAGGTTTAATACACCGGAAGTCCAGCAGAAATACAGGAAAACATTCAGAGAGTTGCGCGTTTTGGATAAAGAGAAGTTGTCTCCTTTAAAGTTTGAAGCGATGGTAACGCGAAATAAGATGATGGAAGAGGAGTACCGGTATGGTGTACACAGGAGTGATGAGTCGGAGGGGAAGATTAAGGCGTTGGAGGAGCGTGGCAAGGAGTTGGCGGCAAGTATAGGCCAAATTGAGAAAAAGAGGGCAGAATTACAAGCTTATCTGGATGAATCCAGGCGTGGTATAAATATGTATGCAGATGAATTGAAGACGTTTACCGGTGATATGAATAGATATCAGGAAGCAATGGCAATATTAAAGTCAAAAAGGCCGTCGTTGCAGATCCACCAGGTTCACCTTGAGGATATTAATGAGGCGGACCGGTGCATGTCGTGTCATGTTGGTATTAACAGGAAAGAGGGTGTTTCAGAAGAGCAGCCGTACGCGGGCCATTCAAGGAGAAACGTCTATCTTGGCAATCATCCTCCTGAGAAGTTTGGTTGTGTATTATGCCATGAGGGGCAGGGAAGGGCGACCATAAGCCCGGAGAAGGCACATGGTGAAGTGGAGTACTGGTTGACTCCGCTTCACAGGGGCAATGTAGCTCAGTCTTCATGTGTCAAGTGTCACAATAAAGGTGAAAAGTTGGTAGGGGGAGAGGATATCGCGAAAGGGATAGAGTTGTTTGAAGGATTAGGTTGTTTTGGTTGTCATGAGGCAAAAGGGTTCGGAGAAGACCGGAACAGTATGATAGGGCCTGACTTGACTGAGATAGGCAGCAAGGTAAATTCGGGATGGTTGCTGGAGTGGTTGAAAAACCCTAAACATTTCAGGCCAAGTACAAGGATGCCTGATTTCAGGCTGGAGGAGGAAGACGCGATGGCTATAACCTCATATCTCTGGCAGAATTCGGAAAGTTTTGATCCCGGTGAGCCGGAAGAGTTTGATGATGAAACGATAGACGAGGGTGCATATTTATTTGAGAGTATAGGGTGTCTCGCGTGTCATAGTGAAATAGAGGAAGATGGGAGGGTCCACGGGCCTAACCTTTCCCGGATTGGTGACAAGGCAAATTACGAGTATCTGGTAAGTTGGCTTCTTGTTCCAAAATCACATCAGCCGAAGACAAGGATGCCTGACATGAAACTTGATGAGGAAGATGCGCAGTACATTGCATCGTACTTGATGAGTTTGAAGGGCGAAGGAGGGTATGAAAATTTATCAGGTTCAGATTGGTTAAATGATAAAGAAACTGCTGAAAAAGGAGAAGAGTTGATAGGCAGGTATGGTTGTTTCGGCTGTCATAAGATAATGGGAATGGAAGGGATGGGTAAGATAGGTGTTGAGTTGAGTGAGGTGGGTTCCAAGCATATTCATCTGTTTGACTTTGGTTTGTTGGAGAAGGAGGTACTTGGTAGGGTCGGGTTGAATAATGCGCATGAAAACATTTCAGAGGCAAGGCGCGCATGGTTTGCGGCGAAACTAAGTGATCCAAGGCAGTTTGATAAAGGTCGTTATAAGAGGCCCAAAGACAAATTGAAGATGCCTGATTTCGGTTTATCTGCGGAAGAGATAGAGACGTTGTCTATTCTGTTGACAGGGATGAAAGAGGGTGGGTTGCCTGAGGGTTATATCGCGAAATTATCTGATGAAAAAAGTTACTTGATGGAGGGTGAAAGAGTAATTGATAAATACAACTGTATGGGGTGTCATCAGTTTACCATAGATACTTTGTATTTGAAGAGTGGGCTTGAGGTTAAAGGGATGGTCAAGCTTGAGGAGGAAGATGGTCTCTATTTTCAATTATGGGTAGATAATGAAGGGCTTGGTAAAAAGGCGGGAGATACTGTCCAGATAATGGATGAAGAGATAGAGAGAAGGGTCTCGTCGCAAGGAGGGGATATCAGTTCGTTTATTATAGACTACCATGTAGAGGTAGAGGGGAGTTTTCCTGAAGAGGCTAAGGTATTTACTCCTCCTGTGCTGTATGAAGAGGGCAAAAAGGTGCAGGGTGCGTGGCTTTTTGACTTTCTCAAAGAACCGAAGACCTTGAGGCCGTGGCTTGATGTTCGAATGCCTCTTTTTAAAATGACTGAAAATGAAGCTACGGTATTGTCCAGATACTTTGCGGTTTTGGAAAAGGAAGAGTACCCTTATGAGTTTATTGTTGAGACTAAAGAGAGTTATTTAAACGAGAAACGTAAAGAGAATCCCGAATATCTTGCTATGGCTCAGCATTTATTCGAGCACAAAGATGTAAATTGTGCGTCATGTCATGTTAGAGGAGATATCACACCTGAAGGTGATCCTTCAGATTGGGCCCCTGATTTGTCAGTGTCTCGGAACAGGTTAAAGCCTGACTGGATAGTGGATTGGCTTTTAGATCCACAAATAAAGCAGCCTGGTACAAAGATGCCTAAGTTTTTCAGGGAAGGTGAATTTCAGGATATATTCCCCGGAACACCGGAGGAACAGGCTGTTGCATTAAAGGATTTATTGATGAATCTGCCGGAGGAGATGTTGAAACAGGAGGAAGTTGACTCGGCAGATTCCTTAGTTGAATAAGTGGATAAGAAGGGGTTATAAATTTTTTTTTAAAATGTAGTAATTTATATTTGAAATGTTAAAGTTTTTCTGATATAAGTTTTACCTTTGAGGTTTCAGCATTTCTTGGGTTCTTCAAAAGAAGGTAAATACCAGATTTATTGAATAGATTATCTGGTAAAGTATATTTATCGATTTGCTGATTTCTGGTTTTTTGTATCAAATTATTTTTATTTATCAATTTTATTTATCAAATAGATAACCTAAAAGATCTTGACATAGATTGGGGGGATTAAGATGGATAAGTTTATGAAGAATTGCGTTTGTTACCTGGCAGTAGGATTGCTTTCACTAGTTTTGGTGGTAGGTAATTCAAGAGATACTCTGGCGGCATACGAGGGTGGCGATGTATCTAACGGCGGTACAATAACCGGTACTGTGAAGATTGCTGGCGATGTGCCAGCAGTAAAAGCACTGAAAGTGGACAAAGATCAGTCTACATGCGGGCATGATGATCTTCCATCAGAAGCATTGATGGTTTCAGATGGTGCTATACAGAATGCGGTAGTCTCTATTACTAACATCTCTAAAGGTAAAAAATTTGAAGGCGGTACCCCGGAATTAGATCAGAAAGGGTGTGTTTTTATCCCTCATATTGCTATGATTCCTCAGGGAAGTTCTATTAAGCTGCTAAACAGCGATGATGTTATGCATAATCTTCATTCGTGGTCCATGAAAAATACAGCATTTAACGAAGGAGTTGCGGCCCATGGAAATATTTCCAAAACATTTGAGTTTCCTGAAACTGTCAAGGTGACATGTGATGTTCACAAGTGGATGACTTCCTGGCTGATAGTGCAGGCGAATCCTTACTATGCTATAACAGATGCAAATGGAAACTATAAGCTTGAAGGGGTGCCTGCTGGTACATATACAGTTCAGGCATGGCAGGAGTCACTTGGAAAGAAAACTCAGGAAGTTACAGTAACTGCTGGTGGCGAAGTCAAGGCAGACTTTGGGCTGGAAAAGAAAGCAAAGAAAAAGAGAAAAAGAAAAAAGCATTAAGTTGGTTGTTGCTTTTGAATTGGTTTTATAAGGATTAGCTGAATCTAATTTTAGACTATATATAAAGAATGAACTTAAAAAATTTGAATTTGAAAATTGTTTTTGCTCTCTTTCTCGCAATCTTTTTTGTTGCGCTGGCAGTTAACTCTGGGATAGCTAATGAAAGTGGCGGTGAGTCAGATGCCGTAGAGGCATCAGTGGATACCGGTGAGACGGCAGAAGAGGAAGAAAAATCTGTGCCTTTTGAAGTTGTCGAATACAGAAACTTCTTTGGTATTGATGGCAGGCTTCTTGTCTGGATAGTTTCTCAGTTACATCTCATGTTCGCGGCCTTTGTGTTGGCTGTACCACTTTTTGTGGTTATCATTGAGATGATTGGGGCAAAGACGAATCAAATAAAATTTGATAATCTGGCGTATGAGCTTACGAAGCTATTGTCAACAGCATTTGCTACAACGGCCGCACTTGGTGGGCTTCTGGCTTTTGCATTATACGGTTGCTATCCAGGTTTTATGCGGTACATGACTGATGTTTTTCATCCGTATATGTATGTGTATGCGCTCTGCTTCTTCGGTGAGGTGTTCTTTCTTTATGCCTACTATTATTCATGGAATTTATTAAATAAAGGTATGGGGAAGTGGGTTCATATTTTTCTGGGTGTAATGTTGAATGTTTTCGGTACAACCTTGATGATGCTCGCTAATTCCTGGGCAACATTTATGATGGCGCCAGCGGGAATAGATATGAAAACCGGAGCGATATTAAGCCGGTCTGCAGCGTTCTTTAATTTTCTCTGGATGCCTGTTAACATTCATCGTATTATAGCCAATGTGGCCTTCGGCGGTTTTGTAGTGGGGGCATATGCAGCAGTTAAGTTTATGGGGGCGAAAACTGAAGAAGATAAAGCACACTATGATTGGATGGGTTATATAGGTAATTTCATTGGTCTGGCTGCGTTTATTCCGTTGCCTTTTGCCGGTTACTATCTAGGAAGAGAAATTTACAGTGCCAGTCCTGTTATGGGTAATATCATGATGGGAGGGGCTTTTTCCTGGACTTTCATTATACAGGCAATTCTTATCGGTATGCTGTTCGTTGGCGGAAACTATTATTTGTGGAACGGTATGGGCAGGATAAAAGGTGCTGAGCGCTATACTCCTTATATTAAGTATATAAATATAGTTATATTCTTCTGCTTTGCCGTTTGGCTAACACCTCATAATCTTCCGCTTAGTGGAGAAGAGAGGGCTCTTATTGGAGAGCAATATCATCCATTTTCCAAATTCTTCGGAGTTATGGCTGCAAAAAATGCGGTTGTAAACCTCCTAATTCTTTCTACATTCTTCAGTTTCCTGTTGTATAAAAGAGCTAATAAGGGTGAAACAAAGCCGTTTAAGAGTCATGGTAATACTGCGAGAGTTACGATGATTATTACTGTCGGTCTGACAGTAATGTACCTGATCTGGTATGCAATGGGTCTTAAGGGGCAGGATTTGGACGCGGCAGTAAAGCCGTACTTGTCGCCTCTTCTCAAGTGTATTACGATACAGATTATAGCACTGATTGGTGCGCTGTTTCTTACTTTTGCAAATAAAGGCAAGCTTGCGCAGACTTTGCTGTTTGTTGTGACAGTCTCAATATCTGTTGTATACTTCTGGTATTATGGTTTTGTTGTTATGGAAAAGGCAAACATGGTATTAAGGTTTTTGTCAGTAACGCAGGTGTCCATAGTGATTTCAACTTTGATAGTTAACACGGTTATTGATGTTTTTCTTTTTAAAGACGCAAAAGAAGTAGGTGGAATTCAGTGGGGTAAAATACCAAACAGGGCACAATACGCACTGTTGCTTCTCTGTGTTGCTATCGTTACACTTATGGGCTTGATGGGTTTCATACGTTCAGGTCTCAGGATGAACTGGCATATTTACGGATATATGCAGGATAAGTCTGCAGGTGCGTTTACACCCAGTATTGCTTATATGGGTTGGGTAGTTTCTTTGATTGTATTCCTCTTTTTGTTTATGGTAGCTGCTGTATTCTGGCTGGCAGGTCTTGCTGGTAAGAAGAAGAGTGTCTAAGACGGTTTCGTCGCTGGTTGAATTAAACGTAGTTGCAATAATAAATATTTAGGAAAAAATAAATAATGAAAAGTTTCTTAAAGGCAGTAGCGTTTACACTGTCTGTTCTTGGTTTTTTTGCTTATGTTTGTATTTACGTAACTGGGCTTTCCGGCGGCAGTGGCGGAGGTGGAGCCACCGGGATAAGTCCTGAAGCGGGTGAAAAGATTTACTGGGGAGATGGTCAATGCCATACATGTCACAGTATCGGTACATCCGGTAGTGCGACAAGAGGGCCTAACCAGGAGGGTCTCGCATCAAGGGCTGAGGAAAGGGCGAAGGCAGCTGGACTCTCTTCTGGCCTTGAATACCTGGTGGAATCAATCGTACATCCATCGTCCTTTGTAGTAGAAGGTTATGACAATATTATGCCTAAGGTTTACGAAGCTCCTATTATGCTAGGTCGTGAACAGATACAAGCCGTACTGGTCTATCTTCAGACATTGGGAGGTGAGCCGGATGTTGAGGCGGTAGCCAAATTTGCAGAAAAGATACCAGAGGCATCAGGTGAACAAGTTGCTCCTTGGGTGCCTCCAATTGATGTAGATATAAAAGAGGGAGAGTTGGTCTTCTTTGATGAATCAAGGGGTGTTACATGTTCTAAGTGTCATGTTTTAAACGGAAAAGGCTCTAAAGTCGGGCCAGATCTAACAGGTATTGGTGCGGTACAGACACCGGAATACCTTATTGAATCGGTACTTAAGCCTAGTGAAGTAATAGTAAAAGGCTATGAAACTATGTATCTTATGACAACAGAAGGAATGGCGTATAACGGGCTCCTTGTCAGTCAGGATGAAGAAGAAGTAGTTTTGATGGTTGATGAAGACGGAGTTATGGAAGAATATGTTTTCTATCCAGATGAAATAGCTCAGATGCAGAAACAGGACGTATCAATTATGCCAGGTAATTTCAGGGATATGCTTACAACAAAAGAATTTTATGGTGTAATTTTGTATCTTTTGAGCCAGAAATAAATTTAATAATAGAATAACCAGAGAAAGAGAAATTAGTTAGTAGATTGTGGGAAAGGTAACTTGATGGCAAAAAATAAAAATTCGTATTCGATGATAATGGTAATAGTATCAGTACTAATTGTATTTGCCATTATCAAAGTAATTGCACCATACGTTTTCATGATTTTGCTGGCAAAAGATCATACTATGCCTACTCCAAGTACGTTGTTGCTCTGGTACATGGTATTGGCAGTGCTTGCATCACTTGTATATGTTTCAACAAGTGATCTGAAGTGGGCAAATTTTTTAAGCTTTATATTGCCTGCGGGTGATGATAAGTTTAAAGCTCTTTTCCAGAAGATGATGGTGATTGCATTCCCATTACTTGTTGGTTGGTTTGTTTATTCCGGGACTGTTCCAGGTACGGCGTCTCCAGTAGAATTGAGAATCCAGCATCCGACGTTGCTGCAAGAGTTTGAGAAACTTGAAAATCCTTTTGCGAATGCTGACGAAGCAACTAAAAGAAAGTGTATTGAAGAGGGTAAACATCTTTATCAGCAGAACTGTCGCCCTTGTCATGGATCTAAAGCAGACGGTAATGGACCATTTGCCAATGCTTTCCGTTTAAGACCAATTAATTTTACCGATCCTGGAACAATTGCAACAGTTGTAGAAAATTTTGCTTTCTGGAGAATTAAAGAAGGTGGACCAGGGCTTCCGGCGGTATCAACTCCATGGGATTCAGCAATGCCAGCTTGGAAAGATGTTTTAACTGATACACAAATATGGAAGATAATAATGGGTGAATATGTGACTGCAGGAGTGCAGTCACGTCAAAGAGAAGAGATGGAACACTAACATAGTTTGGATTATAAATATGAGCAAAATAAAAAATAAATCAGTTCTCAGGAACATTCTTATAAGCATGCTTGCGGGGATATTTGTTATTATGTGTCTGAGAGATAGTGATGCCCAGACTTCGCAGCTATTCAGGGTCTATAGTACCGAAGTTTCAGGGAAAATAGCGGAAACATCTGAAGCTGTTGCTGCGGGAAAAAAAATATATGAGATCAAATGCTACTATTGTCATGGAATAAAAGGTGACGGAAATGGTTCCGATGCTCCTCGACTTGATCCAAAACCAAGAAATTTTACCAGAAATGAATACAAGATACGTTCTACAGGTCCGGGAGTTCTTCCTACCGACGAAGATCTCTACAGGATTATATCCAGTGGTGTTGAGGGTTCAGCGATGCCTTTCTGGAATACGTTAAAACCTGAAGAGAGATGGCAGGTGATCTTTTACATAAAGACATTCAATCCGGAATTTAAGAATAAGAGTGATCGATCTGAAGTATCCTTAGCTGGCGGAACTGCTTCAAGCCCCGATTCTATAAAACGAGGAAAGAAGTTGTTTAAGGAGGCTAAATGTATTTTGTGTCATGGTGAAGATGGTAGAGGAGAGGGGCCCATTACAACAACGCTAAAGAAGCAATGGGATCTTCAATTTAAGGCGAGAGATCTTACACAAAGTTGGATGTATAAAGGTGGTAACACTGAAGGTGATATTTTCAGAACGATAACAACCGGTCTGAATGAAACCCCAATGGGATCATATGCTGATTATCTTACTGACGATGACAGATGGCACCTTTCGCATTATGTGAAGTCTATTTCTCATGATATGAAAACAGATGTTGTGCTTAAGTCGAAGCTGCTAGAAGGAAATCTCCCGAAAGGACCTGATGATGTTGCCTGGGATACTTTAGAGGCCGTTGAACTGCCTTTGGCTGGTCAGATTGTAGCAAGTCCAAGATTCTGGACACCATCTGCAAACTCTATAAGAATTAGATCTTTTTACAACGATAAAAATATTGCGTTTCTTGTAGAGTGGGATGACAGGACAAATGAGCAGAGTGAGATATATAGTGATGCAGTCGCTCTGCAATTTCCTACAAAGATTCCAGAAGGATTAAAAAAGCCCTATTTTGCAATGGGCGACTCCAGCAAAGGTGTAGAACTTTTGCATTGGAAAGCGTATGATGAATCTGTTCTTACTGTGCAAAGCTCTGAAGAAGATAATATAGAGACGGAAGCAGATGGTGGTTCTGAAGCTGAAGATGAGCCTGATGAAGCAGAAAGTGAAGAAACTGCTGATGAAGAACAGGAGGATGAACTGGTATCAGAGGGTTCAGCCATGCAAGAATTTGAGGGCTTTTTTTCGATAAAAGAGATGAATGCCAAGGGCTTTAAAAGGCTATCAGTACAACCAGATGCTAGCCAGAATTCTAAGGGTAAAGGTCACTGGAAGAATGGTAAATGGCAGGTTATGATTACAAGGCCTCTTTTTACTCGTGACAAGAAAATAGATGTTCAATTTGAGAAGGGTAAATTAATTCCTTACGCTTTAGCAGTGTGGGATGGCTCAAACTCAGAGATTAAAGGACAGAAAGCGATATCATCGTGGTATTATCTTACTTTGGAGATGACAACGCCAAATAGCGTTTACATTTATGCAATTGTTGCCGTTATTATGGCAATCTGTATTCAATTCTGGGTGGTAGCAAGGATACGAAGATTCCCGACTGAAATTCCTGAAGAGTGATTGTAAGACATTTTAGAGTTGAAACTTAAAGTAAATAAAATGATTAATAAGAAAAAAATAAATTATACATCGATTATAGTAGTTATTTGTGTAGTATTAGGATTTGTACTGGCTTGTGAACAACCAGGTATTGCGCAATCGCTGGAACCTGATCCGCTTTTTCTTGAATTGGAATCTATATATAGAGGAGATAAGGATTACAAGCAACTACCTTTTGATCTTGAAGACCCTTATAAGAGATCTAAAAATGGACCAACTCTTAAAAATGTTGTTCATAAGGCAAATAAGGAATGGATTAAGAAGTGGATTGATAATCCCAGTGCCATGATTCCAAATGCTAGAATGCCGAGGCTTATGCTGAGCCCGGAGGATATTGAAGCTGTTATTGCTTATCTTGAAAGTATTGCCGACAGTAGCTTTCCAAAACAGGAGTGGGAGGCTGGATTGCTAAAACCAGAGGACGATATGACAGATGAAGAATACGAGCTTATGGATGAACTGGTATCTGGCGGAAAGGGTGTCTGGGGACGCGCAAGATGTAACATATGTCATCCTGTCAAGGGAAAGGGCGGAGCTGTAGGAGTCGGTCCGGATCTTGGTGCTGTCGCAAATAAGGTCAATCGTGACTGGTTATATCAGTGGATTAAGGAGCCTAGAGGCTATTTTCATGAAACACAGATGTCAAGATATAGGCTAGATGAAGGTGACTTGAGAAAACTTGTGGAATACTTGATGCAGGATTGGGATTTTAAACCTGAGGAAGCGGATGAGGACGCTAGTGAAGAAGAAGAGGTTGCGGCTTCAGAGGTATCTGAATCTGTAGAAACACTTGATGTTGAACCATCGATTAATATAGAGGGTACGTTAGCCGAGAGAGGGAAAAAGATTATTGAATTCAATCGATGTTTTGTCTGTCATGAAATAGAAGGTGTTTCTGAATTGCTCCCTGTTAAAAACCAGAAAAGTGAGAGTGAAACAAATAACGAATTTGAGAAATTGTTAAATGATGTCAGATGTATGACATGCCACAATATACAAGGGCACGGTGGCTTATTTGCACCTGAGCTTACTCATGAAGGCAGTAAGCTGAAGGGTGAGTGGATAAAGGGGTTTATAGAGACGCCTGATATTATTCGTCCCTTACTAAAACAGATGCCGAAGTTTAACCTGACTTCAGATGAGGCGCAAACCGGTGCTGATTTTGTAGAAGAGTATTTTGTGAGTGATGAGATTGACTTAGATTCTTTTGCTAATGTAGAGCCAACGGAAGAGCAGATTAACAAGGGTAAAGAGATTTATGCAGCTAAGGGCTGTAAAACCTGTCATACCATTCAGGTGGGTGGTATCGTTGGTCCCAATATGAAAAGGGTTGGTGATAGAATGGAAAACGGTTTTATTTTCTTCCATTTAAAAGATCCTCACCATGAAACTCCTGATTCTGTTGAACCTGACTATAAACTTACTGACGAAGAAGCAACCGCGTTAACACATTACCTGATGTCTTGTAAAGACAAAAAATAACCTGGAAATCATGAATATATTGATAAAAAATTATATAATAGTAATCATATGTTTCTTTGTTGTCGGATTCACATCAATTAATCATGTAGGTGGTTCAGAGGGACAATCAACAAAGAATGCACAAGCTGGATCTGAAGAACCTGATAAGAAATATGAATTGATTGAAAAGGCAAAGATATACATGACGTCACCTAAAGAAGTATTTCTTTATTATTGCAGTCCATGCCATGGTAAAAAGGCTAATGGAAAGGGAATCTATTTTACTATAGACCTGAAACCAAGCCCCTCAGATCTGACAAATGTAGAGTATATGGCAGCTCTGACAGACGATTATCTTCTGAACTTTATTACTCAAGGTTCTGCAGCCATGGAAAAATCTACGCTATGTCCACCTTGGGGTAAAACTCTTGATGAAGGAACAATAAAGGGTATCATAGGTTATCTGAGAAGCCTGACTATTGCAAAATCGAAAGAAAGTACGAATGCTTCTGATAAAGAAGAGGTGGATGCTGCAGTTGTTGCAGAGGTAACAGATCAAGGAACCCCGCAGGCAGTTATATGGAGCGTTTTGGCATTCTTGTGTGCCTTCTTTGCTATCGGTGCGGCTAGAGAGTGGAAGAAGTTAGCTAAAGAAGGCCCCTCAAAGAAAAAATAACTATTAATGCTGGGAGTTGATTTTGTACAAGAAAATATTCATTCCTCTGGATAATTCAAAATATTCCGACTTTTGTGAAGATATTGCAATATCTATTGCGAAGAAATCCAATTCTGAACTTGTAGGGGGGCATGTATATGCCGCCAGTCTGCATCACAAACGTTTCAAAGAGATGGAAGTCGGACTTCCTGAAAAATATAAAGAAGAAAGCGAGCTTAAAAAACAGAGAGAATATCACAATTCTTTGATAGGTCGCGGACTTCGAATGATCTCAGATTCATATCTGGATAGCCTCGAAAGAAAAAGCAAAGAGCAAAGCATTCCCTTTAAAAGAAATATTAAAGAAGGGAAAAATTACATTGAGTTGGTAAAGGATATCAACAATAATGATTATGATTTAGTGATTATTGGTGTCAGAGGCCTTGGTGAGGTGGAAGGCAATGCAATAGGTAGTGTCTGTGAAAGAGTCGTCAGGAGAATTAATACAGATGTTTTAATAGTAAAGAATAAAAGGCCGCTTTCAGGTCGGGTAATCGTGACTGTTGATGGCAGCGAACAGTCATTTCGGGCAGTTGAGATGGCATCTGATTTAGCTGTAAAAAATAATCTTGAGTTGGAAGCTGTGTCAGTCTATGATCCACACTATCACCGTGTAGCTTTTAACGGAATCGCTAAGATACTTTCCGGTGAAATGGGAGAAGTATTCAAGTCTGATGAACAGGAAAAACTGCATGAGGATGTAATAGATAAGGGGCTTGAAAAGATTTATCAAGGACATCTTGAAAGCGCGTTAAACAAAGTAATAAAATCAGGGTTACAATTAAAGACTACACTTCTTGAAGGTAAGCCATATGATCAGATATTAAAGTATATTGAAAAAGTAAAGCCTTCTCTTCTGGTATTGGGCCGTACTGGTATTCATGCTATCGATGGTCTGGATCTGGGAAGTGCTACAGAGAATATTCTGAGAAATGCAAATTGCAATGTCCTTATTACTAAGAGCAGGCAAAAAGTGGAGACAAATCCATTTTACCAGGATGAGGAAATTGTAAAGAGGGAAATAATGAAGGAGCAGGCAGAGGAACAGGCTATAACCACAGAGACTGTTTCCTGGACCGAAGACGCAAACACCTTAATCTCAAAAGTTCCTGCTTTTGTAAGGCCTATGGTTGTTGGTGAAGTTGAGAATTATGCAAGAACGAAAGGCAGTCGTGAGATTACAAGAGAAATAGTTGAAGAGGTAAAGTCTAAGTGGGCTGACTCAATGAACTATTCTTGAGTACTTTATACATAGATATACTGATTTTTAAATCACTTCTTTTTTCAAATCAAAACTACTAAACCTCTGATCTGCAAGGTTTTTAATATAGCTATATAGCCTGAAACTGCATACAATTGCTTGTTAAACGGTGTGTTACCTGGAGGCTTTAGATTTATATTCCCATCCTAGTAAATAATAGTAAATACTTTAATTGTCATGAACCGTTATATCTTTTAAGTTATTATCATAGTGCTTGTCTTGTTGGTTTTGTCTGAATATCAGTATAGGCATTTCGATATTGAAAAATAGTTTATGATGCAATAGCGACTTGATTGGTAAAAAAGGAGAATGAATTCTCATGTTGGGAATTTCTACTGTTTGGAAGTCCGGAGAATGTAAAAATGGTCAGGAACTCATGGAGAGCCTTACCAGACTTGGATTCAGGGAAATAGAGCTGGAATACAGAATTTCAGAGGATACATTTGAGGAAATTAAACAATTTCTGAAAACCCGGAAGGATACAAATATAGTTAGTATACACAACTTCTTTCCTATCCCTGACATTCATGAAACAGGTGGGGCGGATATATTTCATTTCTCATCAGATGACGTTGAAGAGAGATCTCTGGCTGTTAAGTATGCCATTAAGACTATTCAAATTGCTTCTGATATGGGAGCCCGGGCGGTTGTCTTACATCTTGGCAGAGTAAAAATGGATATGCTGAGCCAGGAGCTTTTCAGATTATATGATACAGGTATGGTGGGTTCTGACATATACGTGAGTAAGCTTGATCAGATCAGGGTGCTGAGAGATATACAAAAAGGAAAGACACTAGATATGATGTTGCTGAGTATGGATGAGATACAGAAATCTGCAGAGAGATATGATATTAATATTGGCATAGAAAACCGATACTTCTTCGAGGAGTGTCCAGATTTCGAAGAGATGGCTGTAATTTTTAAAGAGTTCGGAAATGGACGTATCGGGTACTGGCATGACGCCGGACATGCGCAGGTACAGGAAAATTTAGGTTTTGTGAGGGTAGAAGACCTTCTAGACTCTTATGGCAAATTTCTCATCGGCTTCCATCTTCATGATGTAAAGGGGTATTCTGACCACCATGTTCCGGGAATAGGTGATGTTGATTTTGAATTGTTAAAAAAATATACTAAGAAAAATACAATAAAGATACTGGAAATTCATCCAAGAGAAACAGAAAAGGATTTAATGAGTGGCGTTGATTTTTTAAGGAATATGGGGTTTGAATAAGAATTAATTACTAAATAAACTGAGGATAATTTGTATTTACAACCACTCCTTGCCACTCCTTAACAAGCAGGGGGATTAAGTTTCTCGTTGTCTGTCCAGGGGAGTGTTTGTTGTACTAAATTATTGAGTAATTTCAACAAGAGCATACATATGAGAAAATTATTAATCAGCTTTTATGTTCTGTATCTTTTAATTCTAACCTATTTTTTTCTTACTCCGGTACAGTATAAAGTTTCTGAAAGTATATGGGACAAGCTGCCACATTTTACTGCTTATCTGTTATTAGTTATTTTAATAAAAAAAGTACACTTCAGATTAAATTATCTGATATGTATAATAATCTGTTGCATTTATTCATTTTTTATAGAATGCATTCAATACCTCATACCGAACAGAAATTTTGATATCTTAGACATGCTTGCAAACCTATTGGGTACAATCGTGGGTGTAATGATATATTATTTTATAATAAATAAACACTTTAATAGAAATGGAATCAAATAATAATACAGGGCGTTTCAAGGGTTGTATTCCTTCCTATGGCGATGCTGATCTTTGTGCCGCTATAATGGATACAAACAGAGAGAACTGGCAGAGGCCAGATATTGTCGGTAAGCTGATCACTCAACCTGGCATGACAGTAGTTGATCTTGGGGCAGGTACAGGGTACTTTGTAGACCTGTTTTCCAAGAAATTGCCTGAAGGAAAGATCATTGCACTTGACCCTGAACCTTCACTGATAACATGGATGGAAGAGAGAAAGAATAGGGGCTCTATGGATAATGTATCCATTCATAAGATAACGGAAAACGACCCGGGACTTGATCAACTAAACGTTGAAATTGATATACTCTTTGTCGGATATACCTACTTTCATTTCAATACTCCTGTAAGATATTTTCGTGAAAAAATTTATCCTTATATACAGAATAAAACAGTAGTTGCGATTGCAGATATGGCTCCGGTTCCAGGTCAGGTACGCCATACCGTTTCATCAGAACAGGTAATAATGGAAATGGTAAAAGCCGGTTTTGAGTTAACGGATGAGCCGACTACCTGTTATGATCAGTACCTGCTTGTATTCAAAAAAGTACCTCAAAAGTATGTCTCGGAATAGAGGCAAATTCCTCGTTGTCGTGCGAGATGTTTTCAAGCGGCATAGTAGATCAGAAGTTCAAACTCCAGGAGCTGGAGAGGTGGCTCATGAAGAGTGTCAGGTGTTTTTCAGAATAAATGAGGGCTCAACTGTTCTTATTTGTTTTTTCAGATATCATTTCTGATGTAAAGATATAAATATCAATGTTTTTGCTCTTCCACGCATCCGGTGAGAGGCCTGCTTTCATACTACAGCATTGGGACAGAAATTCTTCTTTTGTCCATCCGTTTTCAGTAGCGACTTGAGGTAAAAAACATCCGGTTGAAAAGGCTTTTTTAATGTATATTCCATGCCTGCCAAGCTCGAAGTCAAGTGGGTCATCAATTTTTTGTAAAGGCGTCAGTACAGATATATCTATTTCCAGGTCTTCTAATTCCGACAGTTGGATTTGATTAAACCTTGGGTCTTCTTTGGCAGCCGATACAGCCATCTCGGAGACAAGTTTGTACAGTGGTATATTGGAATCCATTCTCCCTATACATCCTCGTAGTTTTCCGTGTGACTTTAATGTTACAAAGGCACCGCTCTTTTTGATCAGCGAGGGACTGGTTGTTTCAATTTGTATATGTTCGCCTGGAGTGTTTGTTATTGATGATTTGATACTCTCTCTTGCTATTGAGAGTAGTATTTTTTTGTCTTTTTTGTCCATTATAAATTAGCCCAATCAGTCGCTAATTTAGATGATTTGCACACGCAAATAAATTTATTTATTTATCCCCTGGCTTCTCGCGAAAGCATCGTTATTTCACTTGCTTCCCCATACAAAAGGCACCCACTCTTCGTCCGGCAGGTAGGGCTTTTCGCACTGAGTTCATGTGCCGTATCTAGTGTTATTTCATGGCCAGGCATTTATCTTCATGGAATACTTCTGCTGTAAAAACAAAAAACTCCATCTTCTCGTCCTTCCAGGCAAATGATGGTAGACCCGCTTTGTTACATAGGTGGGTAAGTGTCTCTTCTCTGTCCCAACCCTGCTCCGTAGCTACCTGAGGTAGGAATACTGCCATCATGCCTCCAAGACGTATGATAATTCCATGTTTTCCAGGTATGAATTTATCAGCACCGCTTATCTTATTTATGGGACTGAGTACCGAGATGTCTATCTCAATATCTGGTAGTTCATCTTCACTGACAGGGCTGAAACGTCCATCGTTTATTGAAGAATTTATTGCATTATCTATCACAGCATTAAAAAGTTGTTCTCTGGGCAGGATGTGGCCTATACAACCGCGTAGATTACCGTTCTTGTTAAGGGTTACAAATACACCCCTTTTTTCATTCAGGTTCTTACTTAATGTGTATTCTCCTGAGTTTACATCAGGTTTCTTCCCGTCCTTAATACAGCATTCAAGTGTATCTCTCGCGAGCTTGAGTAGGGTCAGCTTTTCTTCGTTATTTAAACTATTATTACCAATAATATCCGGGGGTTCATTGTCTTTTGTAAACACTATTGAAGCATAGCTCACAGAACTGTTAAAATCACCCAGTATGCTGCCTGATGTATCATACTTCAGTATTTTTCCCTGTACGTTACCAGGCAAGAGTTTCATCAACAGCGCGATCGGCATAAACCCGCATGCAGTTATTCCGGTCGCCCTTTTATATTTGAAGAACCCGTCAATATCCAGGGCGAGGATACGTTCAAATGCACCGTGGTCAAGCTTTCTTATATTAGCCTCTACATCATTTTTAAAAGGGACATAATCATAACCGTAACCGTAGTGAGTAAAATCAGAACTTACCACAATCAGTGTGTCTTCGTTTATTAATGGTTTTAATTTATCGGCAATAAAGTCAAACTCTTCGTTATGGAGCCTGCTTATAAGCACTGGAATCAGTTCAATGTCGTCTCCCAGGACTACTTGCAGAAAAGGTAATTGAGTCTCAAGGGAATGTTCTCTTTTGTGGGCATTCTTAAATGTTCCAAAAAAAGGAGGATTGTTTATAAGGTTGTTACAAATACCCTGGTTCAATTTCACAAGTCCCAACGGTGTTTTATAGGCTTCAACATCGAGTATTGATGCTCCCCTGTATCTGGAGTAGTGACTTGGAGCAAGTACAATTACTCTTTTAAATCCGTAGTCCTTTATGGCTTTATACCCGTAAGCAGCAACTGCTCCAGAATATTGGTATCCGGCATGTGGTGATATAATTGCTACTGGTTTACCCGGCAGGTTTTCTATCAATGCCTTGTCAAGATAACTGTTTATCTTTTTTAAGAGCTCGGCTTCAGATTCGGGATAAAAACGTCCCGAGACAGCAGGTTCACGTACATTTTTTTCTTCACCCGGTACATCTCCAACAAAATAATCTTCCGCGTAACTGATTGAAGAAAAAGTAATAAAAAAAATGGAAAAAAGTAATAAAAGGTTTTTATGCATGATAATTCTCCTTGTATATGAAAATGCAACTACTGCATGGAACAAAGTTAAACTATTTGAGATATTTCACAGCAATAAAACCACTGATTAATAATATAACAAATATGATGGACAGGATGTTGAAATATTTCTCTATAAACGTTTTTATCTTTGGGCCAAATACATAAAACAGCCCAGCTACCAGAAAGAATCTTGCACTTCTGCTTAAAGCCGATGCTAGGATCAGGGTAAAGATATTTATTTTGCAGGCTCCGGCTGCAATGGTAAATACTTTATAGGGTATTGGAGTAAATCCCGCCACTGCAATTGCCGAAAATGCGTTGTTATGATATTGTGTACTTACTGTATCAAATATATCAGTGATGTTATAAAAGCTGATAATCGGCCTTCCGACAAATTCAAAAAACTGATAGCCAATAAAATAACCAAAACATCCACCTAATATCGATCCGACAGAGCATATTATTGCGTATTTAAATGATTTACCTGGTAAAGCAACTGCTAACGCTATTAATAGAACGTCAGGCGGTATTGGGAAAAAAGAGGATTCGCAGAACGCGAGTATAAAGAGTGCCCAGGTACTGTGAGGTGTTTCTGCCCAATGTATTGTCCAATCATAGAGCCTTCTTATATGATTAGCCTTTCTCGTGATCTGCTCTTTTTCGATGGATTCCACCTATTCAGCTTACCCTTTGCTCGCCAACTTGGGCGTATAGATACAATACGGTTCTTCTGCCATATAGTCCCCTGTCTCGTAGAACGCACGTGCTCTGCAACCTTCGCAAACCTTTTTGTATTCGCACAGGCCACACTTGCCTCCAAGCAGGTCAGGTTGTCTGAGTTTGGCGAAGACAGCAGAATCTTTCCAGATATCTACAAACTTCTGTTTCTTGATATGTCCCGCTTCAACTGGCAGATATCCACATGGGAAAACCTCTCCCTTGTGAGAGACAAAACAGACTCCTGTTCCGGCCAGACAGCCCTTTGTCATTGCTGCCATTCCATGGGTTTTTGGTGTAATTTTGACACCTTCTTCTTTTGCCCGTTCTCGCATTATCCTGAAATAGTGAGGTGAACATGTCGCCTTTGTCTGTATAACCGCTTCCTTGGATAAATCATAGAAAAGATTAAGGAGCTCCTCATACTTGTCCGCTGGTAGCATCTGGTCGTCGGCAATTTCAACACCGCAACCTACCGGAACGAGCATAAATATATGAATCGCCTCGGCACCCAGATCAACGGCAAGATTATACATGTCGCGAAGCTGGTCCTGGTTATGTTTTGCAATAGTACAGTTAATCTGCATACCCATCCCCTGGTCCTTCAAATGATTAAATCCCTTTATGGCCTGGTTGAACGATCCCTTTAGTTTGCGGAACATGTCGTGAGTCTCTGCATCCGCGCCGTCAAGGCTTATTGATACTCTGGATACTCCCGCGTCTACAATTTTCTTTGCCATGGCCTCATCTACCAATGTGCCATTGGTAGCCAGTGCCACTGTTAAACCCTGTTTTACCGCGTGTTTCGAAATGTCGAATATATCGGGACGAAAAAGCGGTTCTCCTCCGCTTAAGACAAGGATAGGTTTACCCGCTTCGGCTATTGCCTCGACGAGTTCGAAGGATTCTTCTTTGGTCAAATCATCATTCATCAGCTGGGTACTCACATCCAGCCTCCTGCAATGAATACACTCCAGATTACAGCCGGCTGTTGTTTCCCAGAAGACAAGTCGAAGCTGGTTTTGCATATTACTCATATATTTCCGAGAAACTTTGCCATCTTCATGGTCTTTTATTTGTGAATATACTTCCTTTATAGTACCCTCCGGCATGCCATGTGGCATACCGGGATGACCTGAACCCTTACCGTGATGATCCTTCATTCTTGCCCCCAGTATTCTACATTATTGATAAAATGTGTTAAATTGTTTGTTCTTGACAAGACAATTTAGCACTGTAATATTAAAATTTTGCGTAAGCTTAACGATTTTACCCTTATGTTTATATAAATTCAAATACAAAAATATCTAATTAATCATAAATGCGGATGTTATGAAAACAGGAAATAAAGTAATAATATATGATACAACGTTGCGTGACGGCAGTCAGACCGAAGGTATCTCATTCTCCTTACAGGATAAGATTGGAATTGCACTTAAGCTTGATGATCTTGGTGTAGATTATATTGAGGGTGGATATCCTTTGTCGAATCCTAAGGATAAGAGTTTTTTCAAAGAGATCAGGAAGAATTCATTACAGAATGCTAAGATTGCGGCATTTGGGAGTACAAAACGGGCGAATAAAAAGGCATCGGAAGACCCGGGAATAAAGGCCCTGCTCGCAACAGAGATGCCTGTGGTGACAATCGTAGCTAAGAGTTGGGATTTTCATGTAACTGATGTTCTCAATGTGTCATTGGATGAAAATCTGAAAATGGTGTCTGAAACTGTCAAATATCTGAAAACAAATGATAGAGAGGTAATCCTTGACGCTGAACATTTTTTTGATGGGCACAAGAATAATGCCAGATATTCATTAAAAGTGTTGAAGGCTGCTCAGGACTCAGGGGTGGATTCAATTGTTCTTTGTGATACTAACGGAGGTTGCTTGCCACATGAAGTGGAAAAGATCACAGCAAATGTCATAAGTAAGATAAAAGTTCCACTGGGTATACATACACACAACGATGGCGAACTGGCAGTGGCCAACACACTTGCAGCCGTTAATTCCGGTGCCAGGCATGTACAGGGTACGATTAACGGGCTTGGAGAGAGATGCGGCAACGCGAATCTCTGTTCGGTAATACCTGACCTGGTGTTAAAGAGTAAATTCAGATGCAGGTATATTGGTAATTCGGAACTGAAAAAGCTTACTGAGATATCAAGGTATGTTAATGAAATTGCAAACTTTGTGCCCATGCCTAATCAACCTTTTGTAGGTTCAAGCGCGTTCGCGCATAAAGGCGGTCTGCACGTAAATGCGATACAAAAGAACAGGAGTACTTATGAGCATATAGAACCGGAAGCAGTCGGCAACGAGAGAAGGATCCTGATCTCGGAGCTTTCCGGAAGCTCAAATATTCTAAAGAAGGTAGAAAAATATAAGATAGAACACGATCAGAAAACAATGCGAAAGATCCTGAATAGAGTCCAGGATATGGAGAACGAGGGGTATCATTTTGAATCCGCGGAAGGCTCCTTTGATCTCCTGGTGAAGAAGGTGCTGGGTAAACATAAAGGTTTTTTCGATCTGGAAGATTTCAGAGTAATTGTAGAAAAAGGAAAAAATGGGAACTCTATTACCCGTGCGACGGTTAAAATAAAGGTTAATGGTGTAGAGGAATTGACTGCAAGCGATGGTGACGGGCCTGTAAATGCTCTGGACGGCGCATTACGGAAAGCCCTTAAGGAATTCTATCCATCTCTTTCTGATATGCATCTTGTCGATTTTAAGGTACGTGTTATTAATCCTAAAGAGGCGACTGCCGCGAAGGTAAGGGTCATAATTGAATCACGTGATCACAAAGATACCTGGGGCACTGTAGGGGTATCGGAAAATCTGATTGAGGCTAGCTGGCAGGCCCTTGTAGAAAGTATTGAATATAAACTTTTAAAGGATGAAGATGGAGACTGAAATACCAACAAAATACAACCCGAAGGAGATCGAGGATAAATGGTATCGTTACTGGGAAGAAGGTAATTTCTTTCATTGTGAACCTGGTCCTGACAAAAAACCATATACGATAGTAATTCCACCTCCGAATGTTACAGGTGTTTTGCATATGGGGCACGCGCTCAATAACATCTTACAGGATATACTGATAAGGTGGAGAAGGATGCAGGGATTTAATACGCTGTGGATGCCGGGAACTGACCATGCGGGCATAGCTACACAAAATGTCGTTGAGAGGAAATTGGCGAAAAAAGGTACAAACCGTCATGAGCTTGGACGAGAGAAGTTTATCGAAGAGGTGTGGAAATGGAAAAAAGAGTACGGTTCGGAAATTCTGAAACAGCTTAGAAAACTTGGTTCTTCGTGTGATTGGGAAAGAGAAAGATTTACGATGGACGAGGGTTTATCAAAAGCCGTAAAAGAGGCGTTTGTTAAACTGTATGAGAAAGGATTTATATACAAGGGAAAATACATAACTAACTGGTGCCCAAGATGCCTTACTGCTATTTCAGATGATGAAGTAGAGCATGAAGATCATGAGGGGTATCTATGGTATATCAGATATCCTTTTCGGGATGCTCCGCATCTGTTTGTCAATATCGCAACGACTCGCCCGGAAACGTTGCTGGGTGATGTCGCTGTTGCTGTAAATCCTGAGGATGAAAGATACAAGGATATGATAGGAGAAATGCTGGTTCTCCCAGTGGTTGGGCGCGAAATACCAATAATTGCAGATGAAGCGGTAGATCCCAAATTTGGTACGGGCGCTGTAAAGGTCACTCCCGCACACGATCCGAATGACTTTGAAATCGGCAGGAGACACAATCTGGACCACGTTATAATTATGAACGAAGATGGATCTATAAGAGGAGACGCGGATAATTATATCGGTATGGACAGGTATGAATGCCGAGAGGCATTGGTTGAGGAACTTAAACAGGAAAAGCATATTGTAAAGGTCGAACCGCATTCCCACTCAGTGGGACATTGTTATCGCTGCAGGACGGTTATAGAACCTTATCTTTCTGATCAGTGGTTTGTTAAGATGAAACCTTTGGCAGAAGCTGCAATAAAAGCACAAAAAAGCGGTAATCTCAGTTTCTACCCCGAAAGATGGACAAAGGTCTACATGAGCTGGCTTGAAAATGTGAGGGATTGGTGTATCTCAAGGCAGATATGGTGGGGACACAGGATTCCGGCCTGGCAGTGTGAAAGCTGTGATGAGATAAATATTACTCGTGAAGCGCCTGAGAAATGTTCTAAATGCGGTCACGATACGTTGATTCAAGAGACAGATGTTCTGGATACATGGTTTAGTTCTGCATTATGGCCTTTTTCTACAATGGGATGGCCTGAAGAGACTGAGGAGTTAAAATATTACTATCCTACATCTACACTTGTTACTGACCGTGGCATTATATATTTCTGGGTGGCAAGGATGGTGATGATGGGCCTGGAAATAAGGAACCAAGTCCCTTTTTCAAATGTTTACGTACATGGTACCATCCTCGATGATTTGGGGAGAAAGATGAGCAAATCTCTGGGTAATGGAATTGACCCTCTGTTAATGATTGATCAGTACGGAGCTGACGCGGTCAGAACATCAATAATCATGTTAACTGTTGAGGGCCAGGACGTGAAGCTCAATGAAAACAGGTTTGAGATGGGTAGGAATTTCATTAATAAGGTATGGAATGCCGCCAGATTTGCGATGATGAATCTGGAACCTGATGGCTTCTCAGATACGCAAGTCACTGAGGACGATTATCATTTTGAAGACATTTGGATAATCAGTCGTCTTCATTCAGTTACAGAAATTTGCACAAACTACCTGGAGAATTACAGGTTCAACGAGACAATAAGAGCTCTTTATGAATTTATCTGGAATGATTTTTGTGATTGGTATCTGGAGATAATCAAGCCGAGGCTTTACAATACGGATAATACGGTGAGTAGGATGGCGGCACAGAAGGCTTTGGTATATGTTCTTAACGATACGCTTCATTTGCTGCACCCTTTTGCTCCGTTCATGACTGAAGAAATTTGGCAACACTTAAAAAGCATGGTTGCTCAAAACAGTGCTATTTCTGTTGGTTCAATGAAAAATGAAAGCTTGATGATTTGCCAATGGCCAAAAAAAGGTGCTGCAAAGATTGATAAAAATGTATTAGAAACTATGCCATTACTTCAAGATCTGGTAAGGGCAGTACGAAATATTAGAAGTAATATGAATATACCGAACAAAAAATCATTGAATGCTCTTATTTCAGTCCGTGATAACGAAGTTAAAACCAGGCTTGATAATCATCAAAATTTTATTATCCAGATGGCAAATCTTGATGGCATGGAAACGGGTATTGATTTGGAAAAACCGGAATCATCTGCAAGCGAGGTAGTAAACGATATACAGATATTTGTCCCATTAAAAGGTCTTATTGACAAGGATGCAGAAAAAGAAAAACAGCAGGAACATCTGAATAAGGCCAATGTGCACCTGGAAATTGTACGGAAAAAACTCTTTAACGAGAACTTTGTTAAAAATGCTCCCGCACACATTGTTAACGCGGAAAGGGATAAAGAGGCGGAGCTTTTAGGGCAAATTATTAAAATAAAGAGTATCTTACAGGATTTAGATAAAGATGATTAAATTAGATTTTTTACTCCGATCAGATGACAATATCATCCAGGTGGAGATTTACTTTTGGAGAGAATATTAATGTTAGAATTTTTGAATAAGTATATCGTGTTTTTACAAAATACTTCCTATAAGAAGAAGGTTTTATTGTGTAGTAGTTTAATTTTGTGTTGGATATCTGTTTCTGCTACATCACTTGCAGAGGTAGAGTCATCTAAACAGGAATTGCATAATGAATGCCCGGAATGTGGAGCGAAATATTCATATGATATTAAGTTTTGTGGGAAGGATGGGAGTAAATTAGTAGAAACACAGAAAAGTTCAATATGTCCTAAATGTAAACAAAAAGGCGTTCCTGGAGAAGTATTCTGCAGAGGCGATGGAGAAAGGCTTGTAACTGTTGAAGAGATAAAGGTAAACGAACAAATGCTTATTGAAAATAGACAGAAGGCATTTGTTCATATTAAAGAGGGTATTACATTTCTGGATAGTGAAGATTATGGTAAAGCACTGGCAGAATTCAAAAAAGCAGTTGCATTATACGAGGATATACCGAAACTTCAATACAATATAGGTTTACTGTACGGAAAGCTGGGAAATCATAAAAACGCAATCAAACATCTGAGAAAATATTGTAATTTGTCACCCGATGCTGAGGATAAAGATAAAGTATTAACCAAGATTGCTGTTTTGCAGGGTATTTTAGACAAAAAGAACAGGCTCATAAAGAAGTATAAAGATAGAAATGAAGTTATGACTAAAGCGTTGCCGGGTATTAAAGAAAAGAGTGGTATGGTTTTTGTTCCTGCAGGTAATTTTGTGATGGGAAACAATAGTATAAAAAGAGAGCAACGCCCAAGTCACACAGTTTATGTTGATGCATTTTATATTGATAAATATGAAGTAACAAATGCTCAATATTATGAGTTTCTGGACTATATAGAAAAAACAAATGATCATAGTAAATGCAGGGAAGATGAACCAATTAATAAAGACCATAAACCCAATAATTGGGAAAATGATTACTATAATCACCCGGAGTATCCTGTTGTAAGGATAGATTGGTACGATGCTTGTGCTTATGCCGGATGGGTCGGTAAACGATTACCGACTGAAGCAGAATGGGAAAAGGCCGCCAGAGGGACTGATGAAAGAAAATGGCCCTGGGGTAATGAATGGGACCATTCAAAATATAATGTTGGGGATCCTGAACCGGTTGGTTCACACGAAGACGGTAAAAGCCCTTACGGATGCCATGACATGGCTGGAAGTGTTGCAGAGTGGTGTGCTGATTGGGCCAATATGGATTATTATGTAAAAAGTCCTAAGAGAAATCCAAAAGGGCCTGAAAAAGGAGAAAAGAAGATTATTAGAGGTGGTTCACGATTTATCACAATGGGGCTATTGCTACGTTCAACGGCAAGAAAAGCTATGCATCCAAATATCGGGAATAGGAGTGTGGGGTTTCGGTGTGTAAAATAAATGATAAATATCAGTGAAAATCGTAAAAAAGCTTAATGAGATCGGGTAATACTATTATTATACAAAAACATACCTGTTTAAATCTTTGTACAGTAAGAAGATGTGGTGTTTTGGGGAATTGTTCATGTTATTTAAAATAATTTCATGGATATGAACACAATTTATTGCTAAGATTGATAAATACTCAGTAGTTTAATGCTTTGTGTTTTATCCACAAAATATATAAAAGATTATACATGTTCATGGATAGTTTAAAGTGGAATAATACTACGTGGCACACGTTACACTCATACGATATTGGAGATAGTATGAAGGTCGAAGAAATAGGCTCTGACAAAAGAAATGATACACGGTTAGATCTTTCTTTAGAAATATTACTTAAAAACCAGAATCTTGGTAAGACGATAAATATTAGTACGAGCGGCGTTTATTTTGAAGTAATAACAAATGATATAGAAGCATTTACTGTTGGCACAACTCTTCCAATTAAAATCGCTGCTATCACTACCACGCCTGGCTTTGAAGAAAGAAAAATCAAACTTGATGGTAGTGGAGTCGTTGTCAGGAGTGACATAATGGAGGTGACAAACCGTGGTAATAAATTACGTATAGCTTTGAAATTTAATGATACACTTAATATCATACCAAATGGTATTTGAAGAATTATTCCTTGAATTTCGCTGTTAAGTTTGTATAATTTTCACAAACAATACAATTCGGGTAATATTAAATCAGGAGATATTCTTATGGGTGACTTTTTTAAAAAACTAGATGACATAATGACGGGTGACTTAGTACGGAAAGTTGGAGGGTTAGTCTGTTTGCTTGCCGTCGTCTTGGTAGGGCTTGGGTTTCTTGTTGGTGCAAAGAGTGTTTTATCTACAATGAAAGGACCTGCTTCTGCTACAGTGGCCACTGATGATGCAGAACAAGATGAAGAGGATTACGAAGAAGAAGAAGATGATGATGATGAAGATGAGGAGTAACTCAAAATATTAGAAAATGTTCTTTAATATTTCGAAATTATGGAAATTAATAGAATGCCTTATCTGTCACCATTTTTTTTGTATCCTTCGTGACACAATTCACATAACTTTATCATCTTTCCGAATTGTACATCGACAATTTCACTGTCTTGTTTTTTGCAAGACAGGATTAGCCTGTTTGTTGCGTTATAAAACCTGTCACTTAATATAATAAACTCGCCCGATGCGCCTGGATGGGTTTTTATATACAAGTTTACACAACTGACTCCGATTCCCTGTTTTAGCTCATTTGCCCACATCTCAATCTCTATCCAATCCCTGGATTCTAAAGCTTTTGCCAGTCTTCTGGTATCTCGGGAAGTTTTTTTCATTGCCAGTTTTAATGTTTTGTCTTCTGACATATACGCCTGTATCTCCTCATCATCGACTGCCTTCTCCTCTGCCTTTTTACAGGAAATCAATCCCGTTAGCGCTACCGATAGAAATAGAAATAGAATCAATAACGCTTTCATGTTTCTATAATTGACATTTTAGTGCTGTAACATTAATGGCAGACCTTCTTTCTCTTTATATATATCATGGCAATCATCACAGGTCTTTATCAATCGATCAAACTTAGAATCTATAGCTTCAACATCGTGTTCTTTGCAAGACTCTGTCAGTTTTCTTACCGCGTCGTAAAATTGACTGCCCAGTATGACAAATTCACTTGAAATACCACGATGTTCAGCCATATATAGCTCTACACAGCTGTAACCAATTCCTTCCTTCAGCTCTTTCGTCCACATCTCTATCTCGACCCAGTCTCTGCCTTCAACAGAGCTTGATAATCTTCTTAAATCTCTAGATGCTCTTTTCATCGCGTCTCCTAAAGTTTCATCTCCTTGAGATGTAGAAAGCTTTTCAACTTTTACTTCCTCTACCTTATTACAGGAAGTAAGGGCAGAAAATAATGTACATATGATTATAAGTAGTATTAATTGTCTCATTTTTTTAATTAGTTTAAATTCTTGCCTTTTACTTGCCCTTGGCGCTGTTTGTCCGGGGGAAATTATAGTCTACACTTCAAGTACCTTTGGTGATTTTGTCAGGTTTCTGCAACCATCATCTGTTATAAGTATCATATCCTCAAGCCTCACTCCACCAATACCCGGATAATAGAGCCCTGGTTCTACGGTTACGATATTTCCTGTCTGTAACGTACACTTTACCTTTGATATTCGGGGTGGCTCGTGGACGTCCAGTCCAACACCATGACCGGTTCCATGAAAGAATCCCTGCATTTTTCCTTTGGCCTTGCCAGTTTTAAACCCCAGGGATGTTAAGTGCTTCATGACTTTCCTGTGTATGGTGTCACCACTAATTCCGTTCCCGGCAGACTTGAAAACCAGTTCTTGTGCAGATGCTACTGCCTTATACATTTTTTTTAATCGCCTTGATGCCTTGCCTTTAACAATTGTTCTGCTTATGTCCGCATAATAGCCTGTTTTCTCATCTTTCGGAAAAACATCAAAAATAATAGATTCATTTGCTCTTAACGGACCGTGTCCAACATTGTGTGGTTCACAGGATTGTTCACCACAGGATACAATGGTATGCTTTGCCGTACATCCCTTCTTCATCAATTCTACATTTATTATGTTCCTTATCGATTCAGAGGTAATCTGGCGATTACGGCTGGAGAACAAAAAACCATCTTTAACAATCGATTTTCTTACGCAGTCAATTGCCTTTTCAAGAGCTTTTTCCGTATTACGTAAAGTTGCAACAATGTCCCCTTTTTCCTCATCATTCTTCACCTCTCTGGAATCAAAGAATGGATCTTTTTTAACTTCCAGCTTGAAACCATCTTTTCTCAGAAAGTCAGCATATTCTATACTGAAATTAGCCGGAACCTGTAGCTTTATTATTTTCATTTCCTTCAGAGCCACGGCAACTATATCGATAAGGCCGGTTGCCTTTCCATTTCTCTTCTTTGCTATCCTTTCGTATTTAGAGAAAGAGAGTACCGTGTCAGCTTTGGACTGAGATTTTGCACGGTCCAACTCAAGATCACTGGTAATAATAAACCTTTCACTGCTCCTCTGGATAAAAGCAAAAGTATCCGGTGCAGAAAAACCTGTCGCGTAATACATATTCGAATCCCGCTCGCTGTCTGCAACTATCAGAATTGCTTTGTTGTTACTCATGAGAAATATATCATTATATTAATTTGTAATAACTAGCTGATACAGTGTCTGTTATGTCATTATCACTTTATAACACAATGAGTCATAATTTCAATTTAATTCTGTTGATTCCTGCTGACTACGATGGAGTTGATTATGTTTTGATAATACTTTTCAATAGGTGGCTACAGTGGTTTTGTGGTTTTTATTGCCATTAAGTTTTTGATCGGGGAGTAAAGAACCTTTTCTTCCCGTTTACTCACATACTTAAAAACCTTTCTGATTTCATAGCAAATATTTGATTATACAGCACTCGAACCAGTGACCCATTGCTCGACAAGCAAGGGGTCACTGGTTCGAGTCCAGTATCGCCCATATTGTTATATAAAGAGTTATGACAAGTGGTAGATGAATGAATCCTGTAGGTTGTGACCATTTTGTGACCAAAATTTTAAGGGGTATGGTGAGCAAATTACCATGCCCCTTTTTTATACTAATGTAAAGGGTTTGATTTCCAGCTTCGACATTTACTCAACCATTTATTATCAAGAGTTTAAATAAAATAGAGAGAGTTGGTAACAGGACTTGAACATTTGGTCTCCAGATTATGAGTTCTAATTCTGTCCTTTCTCTAAGTCTAAGAATATCAAGTATCTTCCTGATATAACAAGATTTAAGTACTGTTGAATACAATTGATAATTGTTGAATAAATTGATTTTTTTGAATAGTATGGATACTTTTTGAACACCCATCCCCCATCATATGGCGAAGTTGAATCAGTTCTTTTACCATCCTGCGTCGGCAATTTCATACTAAATCTATCCCACTAAAGCAAGTAATCGGCATGTATTATGCTGGAATATAAAATTGTTGCTAGATGGACTTATTAAAGATAAAATGCTTATTCTAAAAGAATAATCGTATATAAAAGGATACAATGTGTCTGTAACACCTAAAATTAAATCTTTTCTTATAGCGGATACGGTCATTCGCGAGCAAAATACAAATAAATGGAGTGTGATAGGAATATTTGAAAAAATATTTACGTTTAGTTTTCCTTGTACACATCATAGTCTAGCCTTATATGTTCGCCTCGCTGATGGTGATGGTGAATTTAATATACGTGTTGAATTTTGCGATGATAAGAATGCTATATTAGCAGCGTTTGAAGGATTAAAAATAAACATTCATAATAGACTAGTTTCGCCAGAGATAGGAATTCAAACTTATAACCTGCCATTACCAAAGCCGGGAAAATATAATTTTCTAATTTATTTCAATGATGAGCTTGCGGAGATAAGCATTCCTTTAGAAGCCATACTAGTTGAGAAAACCCAAGTAAAATGATTTCCTATTTCTAAGAAATGAAAGGAGACGCAATGATAACAGAAACAGAAGAACAAAGTGCAGTTTTCTTTGACACAGAAAACAGACCATATGAAAACAAAGCATACGAAATCTCACTAACTGAAAATTATAATGCTGAGTGGATGACTCCGGGTTTCTATCTTGCAGAAAGAATTAAGATTAACTCTTTGGTACGTTTTGTAGGAGAAGAAAAGAAAACTGATCACTTGCAAATTGTTGTTGTGGTAGATGATGATACAGATGATCTTGCAGATAGCATCTTTTCTATTGAACAAGAAATGTATGACAAATTTAAAAATCATACATTTGACTTGAGGTTAAGAGTAATTTCTAAAGATGAAAGTATTGAAGATATCGAAAATTGTTCAATTGTTTATTATGATAGAAAAAAATTTGAAACTTCTTCTTAATGGTCAATATTGATAAATATCTAAATCTAGTCGAACATAACTCCAATCTTCTTCGGTTAATAACTGAAAAACCTTCCGGTAGTTATAAAGATGTGGATTTTTCTGATTGGCAAGTCACTATAATCTTTTACATAAGTTGTATTTATTTAAAGTCAGTATGTTCAATATTTGGTTTAGACGTACAAAATCATTTTACAATACGTAAAACAATGAATGAACGTGATGAGTTACGTCCCATTTTTAATGACTACCGTAAAATTGAAGAAGCTAGTAGAGATGCCCGTTACGAAGGGAAGAAATTTGAAGAAAGAATTATAAAAAAAAGGATTTTGCCCAGATTTAATACTGTACGAGACTGTGTAGTGGAAATTATCAAAAATAATGGCATATCAAAAGTGCCTGTTGTAAATCTAGACTTTTTATAAAAGATACGCTAGCCTTAGAATCATAAAAAATATTTTATCTTTTCCCTTGTCTTCCTCCTGGGCAGGTGTGACTTCTTCCCTGAAACCAAATTCACAATTCCTCTTGATTTTGATAAGCACTTGAGTATTATAAACCACAGTATTGCAACAATCTACTATAAGCAATTCATCCTTCTTTTTATTCAGTGTTTTGGTTCAGGTAAAAAAGTGTGAAATATAGTAAAATTATGAGTTCTTGATATTAGACTGGTTTCCCGTTTTGCCTTGGAAATTGAGGGATTGTTACCTCTATTTCAACCCAATAGATTCAAACAATTCTATCTTAGTTTCTGTCCGAAAATATAATTTTTTCCAGAAACGAAACCCTTAAATTTAACACTTTAAGAGGAGTTGATACTCCCAAAAAAACTATTTCCGGACGGAAACTAAGTAACATCCTTGACATACCAATCTTGTATGTATTTATAAAGTTCAATTCTAACACACACGATGTCTTGTCTTGGTTGTCAAATTGGATAAAACCACAATAGTGATGTTACCAGTTACTTGAGCTTTTAACAGGTAGGGATGTAAGATTCAAAAGGTTTCATGCTGTTTATAAAATTTTATATATGCCATATCTAACCTACCCGTGTCATGAAAAATATTAATGAACGACCACAGATCACAGATGAAACAGTGGTTGCTTATTCTTTATGTTCTAGAAAAGCATTTCTTTTACTCCACAATAAAGTAGCACTTGGAGGACTGCATGAATACGTAGAGATAATTCGAGAACAGGCTGTTGCCGCTCGAACCGATTATTTCTCAGACTTGAGAAAAGCTGGCTACAGTATAGGCGACTTCGACAGCAATCATGATAATGCGGATTTTCTATGCAACGTAACTTTGAAATTTGAAGACTTAAAAGTTACCTGCGATCTACTAAGAAAAAATCATTATGAACCTCGAATTGTTGTAGGAACTCATCTCATAAGTAAAGAACATAAGATTCATCTAGCTTTGGTTGGTTACATATTAAATGAATGTTACCATAAAAAATTATTAACTGGTCAGATTATAACAAAAGCATTAGAAACACGTTCGATTCAACTTGAAAAACTAATTACAACTATTCAAAAAATATTGAAAGTTTTGCGCAGATTTGGACATGCCAATTCTAAATGCCCTCCGATGATACGAAATAAACATTGCTCTCTGTGCGAATTCCGTATGCAGTGTTTTGAAGAAATTGAAAGTAAGGACGATTTGGCTTTGCTTGACCGCATGACACCAAAGATGCTATCCCAATACCATAACAAGGGTATTTTTACAGTTAATCAGCTTTCATATTTATTTAAGCCGAGGCGAAGAAAAAAGCGTTCCACTCCTTTACCAACAACATTTAAAGTTGAATTGCAGGCATTAGCAATTCGAACAAATAAAATATACTTGCATGAAACACCAGACTTACATGAACATCCGATAGAAATCTACTTAGATATAGAAGGCATAACGGATGAGCAGTATTACTATCTCTTTGGAATTCATATCTGTAAGGATGCATACATAGAGCGTTACAATTTTTGGGTAGATTCTTACCAAGACACAGAAGTCGTATTTTCTAAAGTGATATCTCTCTTGAATGGAGAAGCAGGAGCACCGATTTTCCATTATGGAAATTTTGAACCTAAAGTCTTAGAAAAGGTATCGAAGAAGTTTGAGTTAGATATACAGACAATTCAAAAACGACTTATTAATGTAACCTCATTTGTGTTTGGAAAAATATACTTTCCGGTAAGATCAAACAATCTCAAAGATCTAGGTCGAGTAATTGGAGCCACTTGGAGCCATCATAATGCATCTGGATTACAGTCATTGGTTTGGAGATATCGATGGGAACAAACCAAAGATCCTTCGTTAAAGGAAGTGCTGATTACGTATAACAGAGAGGATTGTGACGCTCTTAGAATGTTGTGCGATGAACTAAAGAATATTTGTAAATTTTCAGATTCTCGTACTGACATTGATTTTGCTAACAAACCGAAGGTTGAGTCAAGTAAGCTTGGGAAAGACATTCATCATGATTTTGAAGGAATATTAAAATCCGCTCATGCCACATATAAAAAACGTCGGATCTCTTTACGTTCTGAAGAGAACGATATAAAACCTGTACAAATTAAACCAGGAGGTCAGAAAGGACACCTCGCATACTGCCGGATTGTTCCGAAACGAGCCAATAGGCTAGTCAAAGTGCGATCTAAACAAAACTGTACTCGGCACCCAAGTTTGTCTCTGGAAACAATGCAAGATGAATCTGAATATACAACTATTGATCTTGTTTTTACTGGCAACGGATGTCGAAAAATAATCACTAAATATGTTGGGAAGAAAAAATATTGCACTTCTTGTCACCGCATTTTTCATCCACCAAAAATATCCAAGTTTGCAGGAAGGCTTTACGACCATGGTTTCTTAGCGTGGATGGGTTACCAAAGGGTGGTATTGCGCTTGCCGTACAATGTAATCTCACAGACTGCGGATGATCTATTCGGAGAACGTTTGACGCAAGGAACTGTTGTAAATGCCTTTAATTATCTAGAGAAATATTATCGTAAAACCAACGAACAACTTCTTACTCGGATACTGGATAGTCCTTATATTCATGTCGATGAAACGAAAATTAATATTCAAGGTGTCGATAATTTCGTCTGGGGGATTACAAATGGTGTTCATGTTTATTTCATAATGACAGAAACCAGAGAAACTATACATCTTGAAAAATGGTTTAACTCTTACAGTGGTGTTCTCGTAACCGATTTCTATCCCGGATTTGATTCGTTTACATGCCTACATCAGAAATGTTTAGTGCATCTTATTCGTGACTTGAATGATGATCTATGGAAAAACCCATTTAATGTTGAACTTGAAAGTTTTGCCAATAATTTTAAAGAATTGATAAATCCGGTTTTTGCTGATGTTGGTAGATACGGTTTAAAAAAGCGCCATCTTCGTAAGCATGAAAAGTCTCTCGATAAGTTTTATCACAAATATATTGACGAAAGTGCCTATGACTATGAGATTACACAAAAGTATCAAAAACGTTTTCAGAAGTATAGGGCTGGACTTTTTACATTTCTGAATAGAGATGACATTCCATGGAATAATAACACTGCCGAAAGAGCACTTCGTCATATAGCTGTGCAGAGAAAAATTTCTGGCTATTTTCATAAGAGGGTTGCCCCACAATATCTCACTTTACTGGGTATTGCTCAAACATGTCGTTTTCAGGATAAATCTTTTTTACGGTTTATGCTATCACAAGAAATCAATGTTGATCTGTTTAAACAACCCAGACGTCAGGCAAAATCAGAAGTTGTTAGCAAGAAAAGGGTCAACGTAAATTCTGAATTGAAACGAGATGAAAAGTATCCAAACTCTAACAAAAGCAAGTGATTAGAACGCTACTGTAGCGTTTAACCCAAAGATATTTCAACCCCGGTGTTTGTATTTAAGACAAGCCTCTAAACTATCCATGGAAATGCTTAATATCAAAATCACTCAATATGTGATTAATGTTTCCGCCGGAAACTTATTAGCATTTTATACCCCCATAAGATATTAATGTGTTAAAAAAAAGTTATGAGATTATAACTTCAAACAAAAAATAGATGATACAATAGGAATTATTTCTCTTTGTAGAAAGTAGGTGGAACACCTCTGTATTATTTTTGAATAATCAGATACTGTATTTGAATTACGGTAATACACCGTTTTACTTTTTATAAATATTTGTTATAGATATTTTATTACATAAAAAAAGGAGGACATAAGCGGCAACTTATATCCTCCAGAACATTATTCCCATTCACCAATGAAAAAGAATAACAACAATAGCTTAGTTAAAATTAATAATATATCAACTACAAAAACCAGTGTTGAGTACGCCCACCAAGCGCACGCAAACACTGGTTTTTTTTGGTTTCAGATTGGGAAATCCCTATGACTTGATACTAAGAAACAACCGGAACACGATTTTTTAAGATGTTTAAAATCAATGACTTACAAATTAGCAGTTTTTGACCGTTTTTATAGCCTTTTCAGGAGCAAAATTATGTGTAAATGTGCAGTAAAAAAAGAAGAAAAATCTAAAGTTATGATCGTTAAAAATAGCTGGAGACTAAGAGCTCTTTGGCGTATCGAAAAATATATCCGTGAAATTGGACAGGAGAAAAGAGCCAAAAGGATGGGTATATGTGGAAATACTATTTTTGTAAAAGTTAAGAAGGGAGATCCATCCAATGTTTTATATGAACCACAACTACGTTGTAAAGACAGGGTTTGTCCAGTATGTAATTCATACCGTGCGTCTATTCTTTCTCGAAAGGTAGAAAAACTTGGTAAAGATATGGAAAACCCTCATTTACTGACAATAACGGCGAATACATTAAACAGAGATAGTTTAAAAACTGCTGTTGAGTGTTTTAAGAAATCAACAAGTCTGATTAAGAAGGAAAGGTCTTGGTGGAAAAGGTATATCCGGGGAGGTGTAGAACATATAGAGATTACATACAAAGAAGAAACTGGCTGGCACGTTCACTCTCATATGTTAGTTGATCTGGCCGTTGATCGTAAGGTTGAAAATATGCAGCTTACAGAGAATGGTTATTTTCTAGACCCACTTAAGAGAGACCTTGAACATGTTCTTAAAAAAGTTGGTCTTGGTTCTATCTCTGATATCAGGCCAGTAACCGAAGGATATGGAAAAGAGATTTCAAAGTATTCTATGAAGTTTGGCCTTGATATTGATGAAGATAGACTTAAAGAGATAATTGTTGATATGAAGGGAAAGCGGATGGTGTCAAGGTTTGGCAATTGTTATGGGTTGAAAGACATAGAAGAACTTACACCACAAGAGGAAGATCAATATGAAACGTTAGGAACTATTAAGGAGGTTGTTGATAACTGCTTTAAAGAGACTGGCGTTGATGGTGACTTGGTTGGCTATGCACTCGGGGCGGTAAAGATCGGTCTTATAGAGTTATGGTCAGCACACTATAAACCTGAACCTTTCCAAAGCGTGAAAAATGATACATCTTAATGTGATCTCTACTTCCCTGAGTCTTTAGTAAAAAAACGGAAAGGAAAATCACAAACCCTTTTCATTTACGCTTTTTTTATAATGCTTTTAAACTAAAGGTTTCTGGAAGTATGTAAAGGCATGACAAAAACGCCTTATCTTTGGCGTGGTTTTTCATACTGTAAGAAATATCAATATTGAAAAGGGATTTACGTAAAAGTCAGGAATGCAGTGAGTCTTAGTATTTGTAATATGTTTTTAACTCCAGGATAATCTACAAAAAAACTTTTTACAAATACGACTATGACTAAAGGTGTGGGAATAGCGAAATTAGCCGTTTGATTAATATTAACTATGAAGATTGAAATTGATAATTCACAACTGATAAATGATATCGTTGAGAAGGTGGTTGCAAGGCTTAAACCACTGCTTGGTAACTCTCGCGATTCAGAACGAAATATATTAATGACTGTGGGTGAGTTAGCAGATCAATTAAAAGTTAAAGAATCATGGGTATACGAAAAGATCCATACAAGGGAAATACCATTTAAGAAGATAGGGAAATTTCCACGCTTCCGGAAAAGGGATATTGACATTTGGATAGACAATCCGTACCATCCCGATTTGAGTCATTATAACCTTAGATATATTGGAAAGGGGGTGAATAAAATATGAATGGCAGTTTATACAAACGTGGTCAGACGTACTACATTGATTACAGGCTTAATGGCAAGCGATATCGAGAGAGTACCAACACAACGAAGAGGCGTGACGCTGAGCTTATTCTGGATAGCCGTAAACGGGAAATCCGTGAAGCGAAGAGGCCAAAGATTAAGAACAGAGTGAATGAATGTAAACTTGCAGAGCTGGCTCAGGAATATCTGAAGTGGACAGAGAGACAGAGAGTACATAAGACGAAGAAGATATGGGTCAAGCAGCTGGTTGAGGTTTTCGGTAATCTTTATCTGAAGGATCTGAATCCTAGGATCATTGAGCAGTGGCAGAGTGTAAGGCTTAAATACAATAAGCCTTCTACTGTAAATCGCCTTACGGGCTGTTTAAAGCACATGATCAATAAAGGTGTACAGTGGGAGATGGCAAGTGAGGAAGCATTGAAACTTGTGCGTATGGTAAAGCCATTGGAAGAGAACAACAGACGTCTCAGGTTCTTAACCATTGAAGAGTGTCAAACACTGATTGATTGTTGTGCGGATCATTTAAAGCCGATTGTAACTGTAGCCTTGCATACCGGAATGAGGCGTGGAGAGATTCTAGGCTTGAAATGGAAGCAGGTGGATTTGAATCATGGTTTTATCCTGCTTGATACGACAAAGAATGGTGAACGTAAGGAGATCCCGATAGATGACACACTTCAGGAGATGTTTAGTGAGATGCCACACAGCATCCTGAATTGGAGAAATAGTTAATAACCATGAATTAATATTTGCATTAATACTGTATATACCGTACTATACGGCTATTTACTAGTTATTAAATAGTTAATACTATGGCTTATACTGTAGAGCAGAAAATAAAAGGTAGGATATACCTCTACAAGGTAGAAAGTTACTGGGATAAAGCAAAAAAGCAATCACGTCAACGAAGAACCTATATCGGTCCAAAACGGAACGTAAATAAGGATAAAACCAAGCAAATCCGTTCCAGTTTGGTCTCAAAAGGACAAGGCAACGTCTTTTTGCTAAGATTTTTATCAGACAAGCTTGGATTGACGGAGATTTTAAAATCTCTCTTTCCTGATAACTATCAAGAGATATTAGCATTAGCATTTTATGAAATTATAGAAGCCTCGGCCTTGTACCTGTTTCCTTATTGGCTTGATGAGCATAATTTGCCGAGAGTTAAAAAGATGTATTCTCCTGACATATCAAAACTGTGTGATATTTTGGGAAGATCGCAATCACAAAGGGTAGAGTTTGTTCAAAAATGGATAGAACATTTAAAGCCAATCAACGGGATATTTTACGATATAACTTCTATTTCCAGCTACTCTACAAACGTTGATTTTATAGAATGGGGTTACAATCGTGATAAAGAGAATCTACCTCAATTAAATATGGGAGTAACATTTTGCCACAATCACTCTTTACCCATTTATTACAATTTATACCCTGGAAGTATTGTAGATGTTACTACCTTAAAGAACTGCGTTGAGTATTTGAAAGTATTCAAGCTAAAAGACATTTTGTTTGTGCTGGATAGAGGTTTCTTTAGTAAAGCAAATGTATTGGAAATGAATAACAGCAAAAGCAAAGTGTCCTTTGTTCAGCCACTGCCTTTTAGCTTAAAAAAAGTAAAGACTTTAATAAAAAAAAATAAACGATTATTGTCAGATCTTTCCAGTGCCTTTAAATTCAATGAAGAGATACTGCATTACCAGCAAAGACCTTTTGAATTTGATGGAAACGAATTTGACGCACATATTTTTTTCAATGAAAAATCTGAAGTAGAACAAAAACATAATTTTTTCTCAGTATTATTCGAATACGAGGAGAAGTTTAAGGATAAAAGTTTTAAAGTGCTTAAGGAATACCTGAAATATAGAAAGTTAAATATTCCAGAAAAATACAGAGATTATTTTAAATGGAATAAAACGACATTGCGGATAGAAAAAAATGCAAAAAAGATAAAATCGTTTATTTATAAAATGGGAAGCTTTGTGTTAATAACAAACAAACAACAAATGGACAAAGCGGAAGTATTAAATCTTTATCGCCAAAAAGATCAGGTTGAAAAAATGTTTGATATATACAAAAATGAAATGAATGGAGATAGGTTGCGAGCACATAGTCAATATAATGTCGATGGCCGTTTATTTATAAAATTTGTTGCGTTGATTATCTATGCAGAAGCATCAAGAGTTATGAAGGAAAAGAAGTTATTTAACAAATACACAGTAAAAGAATTATTTGCTGAACTCAAAAAATTAAAAATCACTCACATAGAGAAAAACGATCCGATTCTCAGCGAATTATCCAAAAGACAAAAAATTATTTTTGATGCTTTCGGCATCCAGGAAGACACATTGCATAGTTATTAACTTTTTTCTCCAATTTAGGCAGCATAGAGAGCATCCACGTATTCACTGACAGGGATGGTAATCCATACAAGTCAATCAAGCATAGCTTCAGTACGGCATTAAGGAAGGCGGGAATCCATGATTTCAGATTCCATGATTGTCGTCACACTTTTGCGAGTCATCTTGTTATGGCTGGTGTTGATCTGGTTAGTGTAAAGGATTTACTTGGACACAAATCATTAACCATGACTCTGAGGTATGCACATCTTGCATCAGGGCACAAACGAAAAGCAGTCAATACCCTTGATAGGCTTTTGCAGAACAGGCAGGAAGATGGTGATTGTGACCACGTAGTGACCAAAACATTTCAAAACAGTCTGCAATAGACTGGAAATGGTTACAATAAATTTGTCATAAACCTAGACAGGATAAACCAGTCAGTACTAGACTGGAAAACTTTGTGATTAGATGAATTAATCGACAAGCAAGGGGTCACTGGTTCGAGTCCAGTATCGCCCATATTATCAAACAAGGACTTACGACAAAATAAGGGCTACTTTCAACCACCTTTTTGAGCCATTGTAGTAAGATTGTAGTCAAACTTTTCCAAAATCTGAACTCCAACCATTAAACTTTCCTGGCAATGGTGCGAATAGCGTTGCGTATTCTTCAGATCTTTATGATTTAAGAGCTTTGCTATTTTGTAAATATCTACACCATTCTGGGCTAATCTTGTGGCAAATGTGTGACGAAGACAATGAAAAGTAAACTCCTTAATCTCCGCATTTTCTAATGCCTGGGCAAATGCCCTTATCAGGTTACGCTTACCAATCTTTGTACCTGACATACTGATAAACACAAGATCATTCTTAAGGCTTCTCACCTTACCTTCATGCTTCTGCATAATGACATTCAGTGCCAGACTATTCAGAGGAAGAGTGTTGGGCTTATTATTCTTAGTCTTTTGTATAAGAATAGTTTTACGGAGCTGATTTACACGGCTCCACTCAAGGGATAATAGTTCATCCTGTCGTAAACCTGTGTTCAATGCAAAAACTATTATCTCACGTAGCCAGTCAGGACTATTTCCAAGAAGCCTTCTCTCCTCATCTTCTGTCAGCCACCTGTCAACTTCATTGTTCTCCCGCTCCTTCTGTACCCTGGAAACAGGATTATCCTTTAGCCACTCCCACTCTTTGACTGCCAGATTGAAAGCCTTTGAAAGCATATAAAGCTCACGGTTTACAGTTGAAGGGCTTGCTCCGTAATCTCTACGATACAATTTATATTTTGCTACAATCTTAGGCGTTATAGACATCAAACCTGGATTGCCAAAAAACCTGTTAAGATTTTTTAAATAATATTTGTACCCTTCTTGAGTATTCAAAGAAACTGTAGGAGCATAATCCTTCATAAACCTATCCATCATGTCCTTGAAGGTTTTGCACTGCCCTGTCAATCTCTCATAATACTTTCCCTCAACAATCTCACTCCTGATCTTAGCCTCTATAGCTTGTGCAAGCTTTTTGTCAGAGGTTTCAAGACTCTTCTGAACCTTCCTGCCGTTATGACTAATACACGTCCACCAGATATCGCTTCGTTTAAACATTTATATATCCTTTCTCGAAGCCTGATTGTATCTGTATGTCGCTATCGGCAGTATTATATACCATTACTATGAAGGTCTCCAATGATTTTATTAATAGTATTCTCATGGTCAAGATACGGTCGTTTCAAGTTGGCCATTGCTTTATCTACGTCTTGAAGATCAAATAGAATACGTCTCCCATATTTAATACAGGGGAATTTTCCCTGATTCGACCAATCGTATATAGTCTTTACCGGGAGAGAGGTATATGTGGATACTGTTTTGATATCCACATATCTTTCTCTATCTAGCTCAGATTCGATTTTCATTTTTATCCAATGATAATCAAAGCTAAAGAAATTAATGGAAAATACAATGCCGATATCGTAATATCATACTCTGACGTGCAGAAAATCATTCACGCTGACAGCAAAGGCGGCATCATCAGCGAGGACAAGGTTGTGGTTGATTAAACACGCTAATATAAATATTTTTGGCAAGAAATCTGGCGTTTTTGTAATCACTAAAAGTGATCATTTTATATCGTAAGAAATGGAGAACAGAGACATGAAAACCATTAAGGTTGCCTTACCAGAGAAATTGTGTATAGAAGTTGATAATTACGTTAAGAATGGATGGTTTACTGACGAAGGAGAGTTGTTACGCACTGCTCTACAGGAGTTTATCCGACATAACAGGATTAAATTGACAGACCAGTTTATGAAAGAAGACATAGAGTGGGCATTAAAAGCAAAAACAAGCACTAAATGAAAATTATCGTAAGCGATACTGGACCAATTGTCCATCTAAAGGAAGCGGGACTTCTTGAACTGCTTGGAGAAATAGGCGATATCTATATTCCCAAAATGGTAGATATTGAAATAACCAAACTACAGCCTCACTGGACAAAGTTTAAACCTGAATGGTTATATACTGAATCTTTATTACCAGATGAAGCGAAACAAGCAGAAAATTTATTTCTCTCAGGACTTCTGGATTTAGGAGAGGCGGAAGCAATTCTCTTAGCTAAAAGGTTTAATCCAAAATGGTTTTTAACGGATGACACAGAAGCAAGAATTTTTGCAAATTCTTTGGGTATAGAGGTGCATGGCTCACTTGGTATAGTGCTATGGCTTGCTGCTGTTGGCCATTTAAACCATATTGAGGCCAGAGACGCCCTTATAAGACTTTTCAGGACTTCACTTTGGGTATCAAAAAATATCATGGAAGATGCACAAAATGCGTTAAAGACAATATTCCGGCGGAATTAGTTTATTCGGACTTTTGATCATTACTAATGCGTAATCCGAACGAGTCGGAAAAGAAATAGTTCACAGCAAAGAGCGCAAAGCTTTAAAGATTATTGACTATTCTCTTAATCCCGTCTTTTAAAATTGAAACATTGAAATTGATCAAAATTCCTAATTTTAAATCTGCAAGCTTTAAATATGTCAAAAGTTGTGCGTCGTGAATTGATTCAAACTTGTTAACAGACTTTAATTCCAAAATTACTTTGCCTTCAACTACTACATCCAATTTATATCCACAGTCTAATGTTATTCCTTTATAAACCACGGCAAGAGGTTTTTGCCTCTCAAACCCAATATCTCTAATTTCCAATTCCTTACAAAGACACTCTTCGTATGCTGATTCTAACAACCCCGCACCAAGGTGACGATGCACCTCAATTGCTGCACCTATGATTTCTTTTGACAACTTATCTTCTTCTTTCATCACTCTCGATCTCCTTTGCGCTCTTTGCGACTTTGCGGTGAATAATTACTCATTTCTTTGGACAATATAATGCGTTGCCTATTGCAATAAATGAAGAACTTCCTCATGTTTTGAAATATTACATTCTCTAATTCCAAACCGCTTTTGAATAGCCACCTCCTGTCATTTTTTTTATCATCGTTTATTGCAGGCCGAGTTGTATGCAAAATAAGATCCTTGTCTGACAGATGTGACAATTGCGAGACTTTCGGTTTTTGTTTTTTATAAAGCTTTGGAGGCATGTTGTATAATATGCCTCCAAAATCATATTTCCCTTTAAGTAATTCAAATAAATATAGGCATGCAGCGCTATCTCTTAACATGTGAAGCGTATTTATAATTTTTGGAGGTTGCTTATGGCTTTTGCGAGTTAATACATCAATTGATACTAAGTGTGACCACCAAAAGAATCTCCCTGGTTCGTTCTTGTTTGTGGTTGTACTCTTCATTAATCCCCCATTTCTTGTATTTAGAATTAAATACCTCTGAGCATGTTGATAAATATCACATATAAAAATATTATTTAGTTATAATGTGCAAACTAGTTTCCGCCGGAAACATTAATCACAAATTGAGCGATTTTGAAATTAATCATTCTCACCCATCCAAAAGAGATGATACGGATTTGTACAAAAGATAATATACTGCTATGTGACTATAAAGAATACACTTGAAACAATTCTGATATACTATAGAATCCTGTTTCTATACATTGACAATGAGGAAACTTAATAACAGATAAATTCTTTTAATCCAAAAAGGGCTTTTACGTGTTTGAACAAACTTTTAAAAATATTGACGATACGCTTTGGAAAGACGCAGGGTGTAGCAGCGAACTGGATTACGTGGAACAGACTTCCTGGGTCTTGTTTCTCAAATATCTGGACGATCTGGAAAAAGACAAAGCAACCGCAGCCGAACTAACGGGAAAAATCTATACCAATATCATTTCTCCCGAATTTCAATGGACAAAATGGGCAGCTCCTAAATTAAAGAGTGGCAAGATTGACCATAACGCTTTAACAGGCGATGACCTTGTGGATTTTGTAAACGGTAAACTTTTTCCCTATCTGAAGAAAATTAAAACAGATGCGGAGCATGCAGATACTATTGAATACAAGATTGGTGAGATATTCAGCGAACTGAAAAACAGAATTCAAAGCGGTTATAACCTGCGTGAAGTGATAAACAATATTGATCAACTTCGGTTTAGAACACACAAAGAAAAGCACGAGATGAGTCATCTGTACGAAGCGAAAATTAAAAATATGGGGAATGCAGGACGAAATGGTGGCGAATATTACACTCCTCGACCGTTGATTAAAACCATTGTTAAAGTGGTGGCTCCCGAAATTGGCAACAAAATTTATGATGGTGCGGTTGGTTCTGCAGGCTTCTTGTGTGAATCCTTTGAATATTTGAAGAATAAGGGTAAAGACGGAACATCTTCCGTCTCTAAGCTGACCACCGCCGATACAGAAAGGTTACAGAAAAACACTTTTTACGGCAAAGAGAAAAAATCGTTGGCATATATTATTGGCATTATGAATATGATATTACACGGAGTTGAAGCACCAAATATTATACATACGAATACACTTGCAGAGAACCTTGCTGATATTCAGGAAAAAGACCGTTACGATATTGTTTTGGCAAATCCCCCTTTTGGGGGGAAAAGAGAGAGCCGAAGTGCAACAAAACTTCCCGATAAAAACAGGCGAAACCGCTTCCCTGTTTTTACAGCACTTTATTAAAATACTCAAAGCTGGTGGAAAAGCAGGCGTAATAATCAAAAATACCTTTTTAAGCAATACTGATAATGCCTCTATTGCGTTGCGTAAAGAACTATTGACCAATTGTAATTTACATACAGTGTTGGATTTGCCTGGTGGAACATTTACAGGTGCAGGAGTAAAAACAGTTGTGCTCTTTTTTGAAAAAGGAAACTCCACTAAAAAAACCTGATTCTATCAACTCAATTTAGGTAGAAACCTTGGCAAAACAAATGCTTTAAACGAAAACGATTTAGCCGATTTTATAGAACTGCAAAAAACAAAGGCCGAAAGCGAAAACTCCTGGACAGTAAATATAAAGGAGATTGACCAATCCACCTTTGATCTTTCTGCTAAGAATCCCAATACGCCTGAAGAATCGCCTTTACGAAATCCAAAAGAGATTTTGAAAGAGATGAAAGCTCTTGATAAAGAAAGTATTGATATTTTACATAACATTTATAAGTTGATAGATGGTTAGAGTAGAGAATATTAAATTAATGAATAATTGGAAGCGATATAATCTTCAAGAAATGTTAGATAAAGGTATTATTCTAAGTCATTTAGATGGGAATCATGGAGGATTATATCCTAAGAAGATGAGTTTGTAGAAGGTGGAGTCCCTTATCTTTCAGCCAATTGTATAGTTGACAATGAGATTGATTTTACTAAAACAAAATATCTAACTCATAAAAGGGCAAAAACTTTTAAAAAGGGAGTGGCGAAACATGATGATGTTTTATTTGCACATAATGCTACGGTTGGTCCTGTCGCAATTTTGAAAACAAATTTAGACTTTGTCATTCTAAGTACAACACTGACATATTATAGATGTAATAAATTTTTTTTGTTTCCTGATTATTTAGCTCTCTATATGATTTCTGATTTTTTTGTCAATCAGTATACAGAAGTAATGAGACAAGCTACAAGAAATCAGGTTCCTATTACCAAGCAAAGAACATTTTTTCATTTAGTACCCCCACTCTCCGTGCAAAAAAGCATAGTAGCCATTTTAGACAAAGCCTTTGCCGCCATAGCCAAAGCAAAAGCCAATGCCGAACAAAACCTTAAAAACGCCAAAGAACTTTTTGAGAGTTATCTGCAATCAATAAAAGCTGAAAAGAAACCATTAAGCAATTTGGTTGATATTAAAACAGGAAAACTAAACGCGAATGCTGCAGTTGAAAACGGTAAGTATCCATTCTTTACTTGCTCTCGTGAGATATTTGCGATTGACAATTATGCCTTTGATTTAGAAGCAATCCTTTTGGCAGGAAATAATGCAAGTGGCGATTTTAATGTAAAACATCACAAAGGGAAATTTAATGCTTATCAAAGAACGTATGTAATTACCGTTAACAAGGAGAATAAAGTACTTTATCGCTATTTGTATTTTCAGTTGTTGAATAGTTTGAAGGAATTTAAAAAAAAGTCAGTTGGAGCGAACACTCGTTTTTTAAAATTAGGAATGATACAAGAAATGCAAATTGCATTACCGAGTATTACAGAACAACAAACCATAGTCAAAAAGCTTGACACCCTTTCAGCCGAAACAAAAAAACTGGAAGCCATCTACCAGCAAAAAGCAGATGATTTGGAAGAGTTGAAAAAATCAGTATTACAAAAAGCCTTTAATGGTGAACTAACCGAAAAAGAGATTGCCCTATGAATAAAAAACAGTTGATAGAATTATTGAACGAGCTTGTGAAGGAGCTCCATGAAAGTGAATGGATAGAGTTTAAGCTAAATTTTCATTCACCCGAAGAAATTGGTGAACAGATTTCAGCCCTGGCTAATGGGGCATGCATTCAAAATAAACCGTTTGGGTATTTGGTTTTTGGGGTTGAGGACCAAACACAACTTATTAAAGGAACTGCGTTTAAAGCAAAATCACATAAAAAAGGGAATGAAGATTTAGAACATTGGCTTGTCACACGTATAAACCCCAAAATAGATTTTAAAGAGAGGGAACTTGTTGCAAATGCGTTAATACATCAAGACCTCACAGTAAAAGGGTTTCCAATGGTAGAAATTTTTACTGATAGAATTGAAATCTCAAATTCTGGAATTCCATTGGTTACTCCGGATAGATTTATTGATGCTTATGTATCACGTAATGAAAAACTAGCTGATTTAATGCGTAGAATTGGATTCTGTGAAGAAAAAGGAAGTGGATTAGACAAGGTTATTTTCTTTAACGAGCTTTATCAATTACCGGCTATAAATGTAATTGTTGCTGAAAATCAAACAAGAGTCACCATGTATGGCTATAAGACACTTAACAGCTTAGATAAAAAAGAAAAGATTAGGGCTTGTTATCAGCATGCTTGTTTAAAATATGTTTCTAACGAGAAAATGACAAACCAATCATTAAGAGAAAGATTTAAAATTGAAGACCATAATTATTCTATTGCATCTAGAATTATTAAGGACGCATTACTTGACGGGGCAATAAAAGAAGATGATCCTGATAGTAAATCAAGAAAATATGCAAGTTATTTGCCATTTTGGGCATAAATCTTATGTGATGGTAATGTGATTGAAAGGAGATTTTAAGAACATAACTCCTGTATTATCAACAAAATCTTATGTGATTGTCATGTGATGATGAAGGAAAATTATTTGCAATATCGGTTCTAAAAAAAGTGTAAGGGTAGTCTTTATGAACGAAGCGGAAACAAGAGCAGAATTAATAGACCCTAAACTTAAAACCTGTGGATGGGGCGTGATCGAGGGTTCTAAAATACTCCGTGAACGGGATGTTTGTAAGATTACAGACGGCAGGATACAAGTGGGGGGCGGGAGAAAAAAACCGCTTATTGCTGATTATATTCTTGTTTACAAAGGCATTAAACTCGCGGTTGTTGAAGCTAAAAGTGATGAATTGGAAGTGGGTGAAGGCGTGGTACAGGCAAAACAGTATGCTTCCAAACTAAATTTAGAAACCACGTACTCCACTAACGGTAAAGAGATTTACCAAATCTGTATGAAAACTGGTGTAGAGAGTTTGGTAACCGATTTTCTTTCTCCTCAAGAACTTTGGGATAAAACTTATGCCGACCAGAACGACTGGCGTGATAGATTTGCAAACATTCCTTTTGAAGACAAAAGCGGAACCTGGCAATTACGTTACTATCAGGAAATTGCGATTAAAAACACACTCGAAGCAGTGGCACAAAACAGAGACAGAATTTTATTAACCCTTGCCACAGGAACAGGAAAAACGGCAATTGCTTTTCAAATTGCATGGAAACTATTTCAAACCCGTTGGAACTTAAATCGTGACGGACAGAGAAGGCCAAGAATACTGTTTTTAGCCGACCGCAACTTTTTAGCTGACCAGGCATTTAACGCATTTTCAGCATTTCCCGAAGATGCTATGGTTCGCATAAAACCCAAAGATATCAGGAAGAGAGGGAAAGTGCCAACCAACGGCAGTATCTTCTTTACCATTTTTCAATCCTTCATGTCAGAATCAATTGATAATGGAAAATCGATAATTTACAACGAATACGAAAATAATTCTCAATTATCAACTGTCGATTATCAATTAAGTAAAGTAGCTGAAACAGAAGGAGAATATGAAGCTTCAAATTATAACTTTGGGGAATACCCTAAAGATTATTTTGATTTCATAGTGATAGATGAGTGTCACAGAGGGGGAGCCAATGACGAAGGAAACTGGAGAGGGATTTTAGAATATTTTTCACCAGCCGTACAGTTGGGGCTTACTGCTACGCCCAAACGAAAAGACAATGTTGATACTTATAAATACTTTGGGGAACCTGTTTATATCTATTCACTCAAAGAAGGTATTAACGATGGATTCCTTACGCCATTCAAGGTAAAACGCATCCGGACAACGCTGGACGATTATATATACACCAGTGATGACAATATTATTGAAGGAGAGATTGAAGAAGGAAAGATATACGAAGAACCAGATTTTAATAAAATTATTGAAATAAAAGAGCGGGAGGCGAAGCGGGTTCAGATTTATATGGACGAATCCAATCAGAACGAAAAAACCATTATTTTCTGCGCCACACAAATTCACGCAGCCGCAGTTCGAGATTTGGTAAATCAATATAAAAAAAACAAAGAGACGAACTATTGTGTTCGTGTAACTGCAAACGATGGTGAAATAGGAGAACAGTTTTTGCGGGAATTCCAGGATAATGAGAAAACAATTCCAACGGTATTAACCACTTCCCAAAAACTATCAACAGGTGTTGATGCCAGAAATATTCGCAACATTGTTTTAATGCGTCCGGTAAATTCAATGATAGAGTTTAAACAGATTATAGGACGTGGTACGAGATTATTTGATGGCAAAGAGTTTTTTACTATTTACGATTTTGTGGATGCCTATCATCATTTTCAGGATGATGGCTGGGATGGCGAAGCCCTGCCTTGTGAGGTTTGTGGTAAAATAGTATGCGAGTGTATTGGAACACCATCCCCTGAACCAAAACCTTGCAAAGTTTGTGGTCAGCGACCTTGTATTTGTGAAAAAGAACCGCCACAGCCTTGTGAAAAATGCGGAGAAAGACCTTGTGTCTGCATAAAGAAAGTTAAAATTAAGCTGAGAGATGGAAAAGAGCGTGAAATACAACACATGATTGCTACTTCTTTCTGGAGTGCTGACGGCAGACCCATATCAGCCGAAGAATTTCTGGAAAGTCTTTACGGTGAATTACCTAATTTTTTTAAGGATGAAGAAGAGCTGAGAAGAATCTGGTCTGTCCCGGCAACTCGAAAATCATTCCTGGAAAAACTGGAAGAAGCCGGATATGGTAAAGATGAATTAGACAATCTGCAAAAACTGATAAATGCGGAAAAAAGTGATTTGTTTGATGTGCTCGAATATGTGTCCTTTGCGATCAAGCCCATTACCAGAGAAGAACGGGTAGTGAATGCCAGTTCACAAATTTTTGAAGGACTAAATTACAAGCAAAAAGATTTTCTGGATTTTGTTTTGAACAAATATATTGACACCGGCGTCAGCGAACTCGACCAAGATAAATTACCAAGCTTGCTGGAATTGAAATATCAATCCATTACAGATGCTGCGGAGGCACTCGGCGGTGTTGAAACAATAAAGAATACATTCATTGAATTTCAAAAGTATTTATATCAAATTAGAGCGGCGTAATTATTTTAAGATACGAATGAAAGAGGAAAAAAATGACAAATTCAAGGCCAGTGGATAGTTTAGCAGGACTAACACTAACTGATGGATATGAGGTTGTAAAAAGGATTAATCCACAAGCACAAGCAACAGGTGGTTTTTTTTTCAGAACAGTATCTAGTAGAAAAAAAGAATAAAGAGTATTTCTTGAAAGCATTTGACTTTTCGAGTGCACTTCATACTCCCGACCCAATACAAGAAATTAGCAATATGACTAAAGCTTTTATTGCTGAACGTGACATACTAGAAAAGTGCAAAAAAAGAAAATTGTCAAAAGTATCACTTCCCGTTGCTTCGGGAAGTACTCAGGTTCCAGGATTTGCGGGTTTAGATGCCATAGTGTATTACCTTATTTTTGAAAAAGCAAAAACAGATATTCGGTCACAGTTAAGCAATCTAAACAACATTGATATGGCATGGTGCTTTCGTTCACTTCAGAATGCTGCAACCGGAATTCAACAACTTCATATTTCTAATGTAGCACATCAAGACTTGAAACCATCAAATATATTAATTTTTGAAAGTGAAAAAGAAAAGATTTCCGATCTAGGCCGTGCTTCCGATCTTGTGATTGAATCAGCAAATGACGAGTTGTGTATGCCAGGAGACAGGGGTTATGCACCTTTCGAACAATTTTATAAGATAAAATATTCAAACGATTTCACTAAAAGATTTAGCATAGATATGTATCATCTCGGTAGTCTTTTCTTTTCGTATTTTCTTCAAATGTCGGCAACCCAAAGCATTACACTAAACTTAAAGAAAGCAAATAATAAGATTCCTTTAGGCAAGGATTTTACTCATGATTTACCTTTAATAATTAACGCCTTTCAAGATTCTATGATTGCATTAGAAGCGGAATTGTCAAAATATCTCACAAAAACTCTTGCCGAAACAATTTCAATTATTAATGAATTATGTCATCCAGACCCGGATAAGAGGGGTAATCCAAAGACTTTTATAAGGTCCTACGGTCAGTTTGATTTACAAAGATATATAAGTATATTTAACAAACTTGCAAAATATGCGGAAATGAATTACTTATGAGAATAACAGTTGACATAAATAATCGTCAAGTTATCCCAAGGTGGCTTCCATTTGAGATTACTCAATCATTGGGTGAAATTAATCCATTAAACAAAACAATACTTGATAGTCGGGATTTTGACTATTCTTATTTAAAAAAAGAATTAAATTGGATAAATAAAAAAGATAACTTTTCTGCTATAGACTACGCCGCAACTGCCTACATTTTTGGTGATACAAATAACACTAATGTCATTAACGCTGCTAAACATATTATAAAAGAAAAAAAGTCGTACTCAAAGTATGCAATAGATTTGGCTAATACAATATTGAATGGGATACAATGTGATAACAGTGCTATAAACATACAAAAACTTGAAATTTATCAAAAGATATGTAAGCACCAAGTTAACACCCTTTAAAGTTTGGTAAAAAAACCAGTAATAATTGCAGTATAAGCTATCGAATGAATAGGAAATATGGTATGATTTAGGTCATGGAAGCGGTGGTTGAAATAACAGATTTTAGTATTGAAAATGTGCTTGCGCAGAACGATGAGTTGCGTTGTAAACTCGAATCTAGAGACCACCAGATCATGCTACTCGAAGAAAAGATCAACTACCTCCTTTATCATCGTTTCAGTTCAAAGTCTGAGCGTTTTGATAAGCGCCAGCAATTGCTGTTCGGTAACGAGGATGCTGCTTGTGAGGTTGAACCTGCAACCGAAACTAAGGTACCTGAGCACACCAGAAAGACTGGTGGTCGACGTGTCCCTCCCCAGCATCTTCCGCGTGTTCGCGTGGAGCATGATCTGCTGGAAGAAGAGAAACAGTGTTCCTGTGGTTCTTGCCTGAATCGAATAGGAGAAGAGGTTTCATTTCAGTACGACGTGATTCCCGCCAGGTTTCAAGTAATAGAGAACATTAAGTTCAAGTACAGTTGCTCTAACTCCAAGTGCAAGCAACCGCCAATAACTGCACAACAAAGTCCACCGGCTCCTTTGCCTCGAACCCAAGCATCACCAGGTGTTCTTGCCTGGGTTGGTTCGAGCAAATTTGCTGATGGTCTTCCGCTAAACCGTATAGCTTCTATTGCTGGAAAACGTTTTGGCGTACCGTTCACCAGTACCACATTGGCAGACTGGATGATCAAAGGTGCAGAGCAAATTATTTCTCCTCTGGTAGCTACCATGGAAAATGCGCTTGATGGACATGACTATCTTCACATTGATGAAACCACCCTTCAGGTTCTGAGCGAAGAAGGACGAACTGCTAAACAGAAGTCCTATATCTGGTGTCGTGTTACTGGCGGTAACGATACCCCGATTGTACTTATGCACTACAGTCCCAGCCGTGCAGGAGCTGTAGCCAGCAAACTGTTGGAAGGGTTCAGTGGTTTTTTGCAAACCGATGGTTACGCTGGTTATGGGGCATCAGCCTCGCGTCCTAATGTTATCCAGTTGGGATGCTGGGCACATGTTCGTCGTAAGTTTGATGTTGCAAGAAAAGCCAGTTCGCCAGGCGCTGCCAATATTGCCCGGCAAGGCATGGAGTTGATCAGAGAACTCTACTACCTTGACAATCAAGAAAAAGAGAAACCACCGGATCAACGAAAGAGATATAGACAAGAGGTAGTTAAGTCTTGCTTGGATAAGATCCGTTCCTGGATTAATAGAAATCAGGTGCAGGCGTTTAGCTATGGAGGTTTGCTGTCGAATGCATTTACCTACATTAACAACCAATGGTCAAAACTAACAGTTTTCGTGGAAGACGGACGCCTGCAACTGGACAACAACAATGCGGAACGTCATATCCGGCCTATTGCGACGGGTAGAAAGGTGTGGTTGTTTGCACAAAGCGAGGCCGGTGCAAGGGCAACTGCAACTTGGTATTCGCTGGTTGAAACTGCAAGGGCTAATGGATTAGAGCCTTACTGGTATCTTCGAAAGGTTTTCGAAGAGATGCCAATGTATTTACGAGATCGAAAACCAGTAAATGATTTACTGCCTTGGAATGTCGATTCCAAGGAACTGGAGCAACTCGCTAGACGTGATTAACTGGGTGCTTACAAAGATATCTACTCTTAAAAAAAGGATAATACAATTTCCATATAACTCTATTAATTGGATGGATATTGCTTTCTATTACGCCATCATTGGCCAAATTAGAAAAGCAAAAAGGAGTGTTGATGTTGCAGTTAGCCTTTCACCAAATAATCGTTTTGTACTGCGCTCTGCAGTTAGATTTTATCTTCATATTGGCGAGGTGGATAAAGCACTATATATAATCAAAAAATCTTATCTTGTATCAATAGACCCTTGGATAACCTCTGTAGAAATTGCTCTCACACAAAGGTTTGGACTAAAATCTAAATACTATAAGAAGGGTATTCAGTTACTTACTTCTAGAAATTATTCCAATTTCTGCCTTTCGGAACTGAACTGTACGATTGGGACATTACAGTATAACAGTGGATCAAATAGAAAAGCTAAGAAATACATTGTTGACTCACTAATTGACCCAAATGAGAATGTTCTCACTCAGGCGGAATGGTTATTACCTAATATTAATATACCAATAACAAACAGGCCTAATTTGAAGTTTTTGTCAGAAGCAAATACAAGAAAGTATTTTCTAGAGAGCAAATTTAAAGAATCACTATCTAGTGCTCTTGATTGGATTAAATTCCAACCGTTTTGTACAGGAGCAAGCTCGTTTGGTTCTTATATCGCCTCAGTTTGTTTAGAAGAATATGGTACTGCAATTGATATTTCAAAAAAAGCTTTAATTACTTCCCCAGGAGATCCAACTCTTATTAATAACTTGGCACATGCACTTTGTTTAGATGGCCAGATCAGTGAAGCTTCTGAAGTCATAGGAAATATTGATATAACGAAGGTTACACCTTTAGACAAGTATATAATTACAGCGACTAATGGATTAATTTGCTACAATATTGGCGAGGCGGAGAAAGGATTTCAATTATATTCAGATTCTGTTGAGTTCTTTAAAAAAAATAATGACCGAGGCAGGATTGCAATTGCTTTGTATTACTGGGGAAAGGCAGAGATTCATTGTGACAAGACACGAGGAGAAAAAATATTAAATGAGTCAGAAGCACTTTCAAAAGAACTTAATCTCGTAGAAATTTTAAATAAATTCTAATTTTTAAAGGTCAAGTAGCAACATCTCGTCTTTTTTATTAAGTCAAAGAATATTTTCAATAACTATAATTTTTCGATTTTTATTTCATCACGTATATTTTTTTTATTCGCTTCAATGATCTTTACTTTTTTCAATCCTTTAGGGGTTTTTACAACGTAATGACCGTCAATAATACCAACGATTCTATACGTGTTACTACCCTCTCTCTCTAATCTTTCCGGTTTAAGTTGAGATTCTCTGTATTCTTCAACTGTTTCAGATTTGCGATAAACGTGATTTTTATTCATATTGTGAAAGATTTTCATAAAACCAAATCTAAATATCAAACCAGCACATACAACCAAACCGACAAAAATTAATATATGTTTAAATGGGATACTTTTAATCTTTTCACCTTCACTAATTATCATTGATCGGTACATTCCAAAGACTTTTTGATCTTGTTTTATTCTTTTTGTCTTAAAGCATTCATCACCAGAGTAAAATTTATAGGTAAAACTCTTGCCAATAGAATTAGAACGTCGCACTGCCTTTATTACGTACTCAGCCAACTGTTGCAATTCTCTCGCCAGACAACGGACGTCCTGGGTTATCAAATAGATATCACAGCCCAAATGACGATGCATCTGGAAGAAAAGAAACACATTAACATCATAAAACTTACGATGAAAATAATTTCCTGCCTGTGCTTCATCAATTATATAAATAACATTTGAATTCATACAGAAAGTCTCTTGATATTTATTATTAAAAAAAGTAGAAAGTCCACCAGCATCTGAAATAAACTTATCCAAGTCTTCACCAAGTTTCATGTTCTTAATGTTTGTATAAACCCTAACATCAACGTCTCTTTCTTTCGGAATCCAAGAGTCTAATTCATTAGACCATGTATAATATGATTTTAAAACATGATTAACTGCATAGTACGTTTTACCGGAACCAATTTTTCACTGTATCAATCGTATAGCCATTATATTTTCCTCTCAAATTTGAGTTTCTGGTTTTCAAAGTCCTTTTCATTAAAGAGAATTTCAACAGAGAGAAGCAAGATCAACTCCGTTTTAGTTTTATTGATATCCTCAGACCTGAACATCTTCCCAAGATAAGGGATATCACCAAGAAGCGGTATTTTTCTGATTTTCTTATTTATTGAGTTTTCCATTAAACCACCTACATAAATTTTCTGTCCGTCATTAATCAATGTAGTCATTTCAAGTGAATTTTTTGTAAACGATGGTGAGTCAATCAAAGGGTTTTGGACAGTTTGAATAATGTCGCTAATTTCCTGGCTAAGATATAATTTAACAACATTGTTTTCTTCAACATCAACCTTGACGTTAAGTATTACACCAACGTCTCGATATTCGATATTTTCAGACCTTAAACCATTTTCACTTACTGAAGTTCCTTTTCTTATAGGTTCTGACCGACCAATTTTAATAACTGAGGTCTGTCCGTCCTGGACTAACACATGAGGTTTTGAAAGTATCTCTACTCTGCTTTCAGAATTTAAAATAGTGATGAAAGAGTTTACATCTCGATGGAAAGTGAAAGCCTTGAGACCTTTACCGGGAAGACCAGAGGTTAAGGATGTTATTCCCTCTGTTAATAATGACGCTTGACCACCTCTATTATTGTTTGTATTAAAAAAATACTCGACACCATATTGAAGAGCGTTATTTAAAGTGACTTCCATAATAGTAAATTCAACCAGTACTTGTTTTGGCCGTTTGTCAAATGGTTTGATGACATCTTTAACTTTTTGATAATCGTCTATACTGGCCTTAATGATTAACACATTGATACTTCTGTTTTCAGTTATCACAATTTCAGGAAACACATCATTTAACAATGATTTAAGATTCTCAGAGCGTTCATATTGCAGGCGATAAAGATAAACATTTTTTGTGTCATCCGGTGAAATCTGTATATTAAGATCGTTCAGGCTTTCACTGTTATGAATCCCATATAATGCACCATTTTTTATAAGCTGATAGTTTTTACTATTTAAGACAGTACGAACCATTTTCAGTATTTCATCTCTTTTAAATTTACCTTTTATTTCGATATTTACAGAACCGATAAAATCATCAACAATTATGTAATTCTCTTTAATGATCCCCATCAAGAGACTGACAACGTCTGTCAGTTCAACTTTCTCAAACTGCATATCAACATCAATTGCACCTTTTTCAAATTCCTTTGCCTTGCCTTCTTTAACTTTCCATTGCCAGCTTTCGACATTTTTAGTTTTAGCCGTATTTGTAAAAAGTTTTTTTCATGTGTCTTATCTAAAAGAGCGCATCCCGGAGTAAAAAAACATATTACAAATACTAAGACACACAGTTTTCTGAGCATTTATAGGACTTTCTTTTTTATATCGAAATTTCTGTAAGTAAAAAAAATCACGCCAAAGATAAGGCATTTTTGTCATGCTTTTATATACTTCCAGAAACCTTTAGTTTAAAAGTATTGATAAAAGAACGTAAAAGAAAAGGGGGGAGGTGATTTTCCTTTCCGTTCTTTTACTAAAAGATCATGGATGTACGATTTCAGAAGTTGTTTACAACCGGACAAAGGGAATCATCCTGATTGCCATTCTAAAAGCTACAGCAGACATAATAAGCGAGAACCCTTCAACGATCTTGAGATGTATTGCAAACCATGCCGTAATGCCTGTAAAATTGATTAGATAGCTGTTGACGCCATAAGTGCCGTCAATCGTGTTTAACGTGCTCATTACTCCTTCTATGAGCATATAGATAAGACGGCTGAAAAGTACCGGAACAATAGTAATAACCAATGTCCAGATGAATAACTTCATAGCAGTAAACCGGACAACGCTATATCCTACCCAACTGCCAAAGGCAGAAAGTAACCAACTCAATAATGCAGGCATTTGTTAAACTCCCCTGAATTAAATTATATTCCCATTGCTATAAAAACAGCCCTTATGGCCATTAAACCCAATACAAAGCTTCCAAACAGATCAACCATCCAATCAAGTGAACAGAAATCAATAGTCATGGATTTTCCAAACAGTGTCATGGGAAGTGAACACGTAGCACCAGTAACATTGATCTGACTGCCAGTGGCCAGAAGTACCAGAGGATTAGAGGCAAGATATCCGGTAATTAATCCAGACCAGTCTGTTTCACCTATCTCAGAGACATCACCCGGAAGACTTGCGTCATAGGTTGTACCGTCAGCAGTACCCGGAACAGCTACAGGAACATTTCCACCAGAATCTAAACCTGATATATCGTCAATGCCGTCCACATTATCATCTGTAAAATTTCCCGAAGGTTGAGCAACCGGATTACCTGTACCGCATACACCACCAAAATCAATTCCTGTTTCATCCTGGTTCATTATGCCATCAAAGCAGGTTTCAGTAGGAGGACACACAAAGCCAAAATTTAACTCACAAACGCCACCACAATCAATACCCGTTTCGTCTTGATTCTGTATACCATCAAAACAATCAGGCATCAGAGGTATATCTTCTTGGAATTCATAAAATTCAATTGGAAAATCTGAGATCACACCGTTACCATCAAGACCAATATTACCAACAAATTTATTACCCATACCGCCGCTTACTGGCTCATTTGTAAACGGGTCTGAATTTAAATCAGCTAAATAATCGTAGTTTTGATCTAAGACACCACGCCACCTGACACTTGTACCATATTGATTACATTGATTTTGAACAAAATTCCTCCTCATAAGAGCCTGTTTAAAGTAACAAAAAACAAGGGGCTTCCAATCGGAAATTTAAACAGTCAATTCTTTGCCAATATCTATTTAAATCTGCTTGACCAATTTGTAAAGCATCAGTTGAAGTGCCGATATTATGTGCGTTACTGTGATGATCTTCTGCTTCTCTCAAGAGACAGGGAGGAGCTCATAATGTGGAAAGACAAAATTGAGATATTTCTTGATGACAAGCCCCAACTGGAACTGCGGAAATCGTTTAAACTCCAACCGGTTAGTAACGGGATTGATTTTCTGGGTTATATAGTACGGCCGGATTATCTGTTGGTAAGATGACGTGTAGTAAATAATTTGCAGGTAAGGTTACGTGAATACAAGACACTTTTAGTCTAAGAAGGACGATACTACCGAAGGTATCTTTTTGATGAAGAGATGTTAGACCGGTTACATGCTATTTTGTCATCCTATCTTGGCCATTTCAAGATGGCAAACACGTACAACCTCTGCAAGTCTATATGGGCAAAGCACAATTTCTTAGACCAATATTTTGATCCGAAAGGAAAGAAGCTTGTTCGAAAATACAAGTACCCTAAAGAGTTTAGAAAGACATATCAGCAGTATTTGTATTACAGGAGTAGGTTTATAGGTGATATACTTTTTTTTCAGGTGGGGAGTTTTTTGAATTTTATCATATCCGTGATAATGAAATAGCTTATACCCTCGGTCTCTCAGTGTTACGTAAAAATAAAAGGCGAGCCAGATATTGTTTTCCGGTACATCTTATGAACAACTATCTTCAAAAATTGCTTAAAATGAAGATGTCTATAACACTGATCTTCGAGAAGGAAAGATATCTGACCGGGATAAAAGAGAGGGTGCCAATGTACCGGTATGAATGGATAGAGACATGCTGATAAAACCTATTCGTATGTTATTGATACTGATTCCATTTTCTGTTAGATACGTTTCTCTTTACATTATCAGATTTAATAGAAAATTCTTTAGACAAATTAACCTGGGACAATGAAGATCTACATATAGGTTCAAAATGCTTAGAGTCTTTTCTTTTTCAAGAGACAGAATCTCCCCTTGCACGAGATCCGAATACTCAAAGTTCACGTACTTTTCGCTTTCTGTGATACAAGATCTCTAAATTTTTCAACTATTTCAAGATCCCTTTTCTTCATCATTCTTTCCATGATTCATATGATGGCAATACCAATTCATTATTAGTGAATTCACAAAAGCCACAGTAACATTTATAACTTGTTCTGAGTCCTTTCTGAAAAAATCACAGTTTTGTTTCGCTTGTATCTCCGAAACTGTGTGTTAGTTTGAAGTTACAAATCACGGCATGTCAACCGGTAAAGTTTATTTATTTTAACCCTTGTAAATGCTCATTTCTAGTATACACTAAGCAAGTGGAAGTAAACAAGATCATACCAGAAGTCAAATCTACTGTTTATCTACTCCGTACTCAATGGAGTCTAATTTCTTATAAGATGTTTTACAGGTCTAAAAAGGTTTCAATGCTATCCGTTATTTGTTTGCAGACGTATTGACACATCAATGGAGTAAGTCCAAATGATTATGCTCTGTGTATATTGCTTCACATGCACACTTCTATTTGTTTTTGCTCAACCTTTCTAATAATAAGGCTAGTAACATCGAGATAGTATCCAGGGAATCTCTCTAAAGGTTTACTGTTGGATGCATTGTCTCAATATTCGTCTATAATGATTTTTGCAGATAAAGAAACGAATATTTTGCCCATCTCTCTGTTCGTGATCTGTTTAAATATCGTGTTCGAATAGGACACCTTTCTCACCAGCGTACTATATTTTATGTCTTGCAATATGAAATGAAAGATTGCTCTTATTTATTCTTTATTACAAGTGATGAGAGCACTTTAACAATAGTTTTTCTAAATGAGAGGGAAGGGGGTGTTAATCATCATGATAAACGGGATCGTAAAGTGGTTTAGCGATGTAAAAGGAGTCGGCTTTATTTCTCAGCAAAGTGGAGATGATGTCTTTGTACATCATTCTTCAATCCGGTGTAATGGCTTTAAGACTCTTTTTGCGGGCGACAAGGTAACGTTTGAAATTGAAGAGGGACTAAAGGGCACCAGAGCTGCAAACGTTTTCAAAGTATAAATGTGTTATGCACAGAGGGCCTTTCTATCTCTATGTGTTGCACTACCTCAGTGAACGAGAGTTATAAATAAATAAAAGGAGGATTTTATGAAGATAGTTGTAAGTCTTGTAACCACTCTATTATTGTTTTTGTTTTCACAAATAGTCATTGCGGAACCTGAGATGGTGTTTGTCAAGGGAGGATGTTTTGAGATGGGAGACACCTTTGATGAGGGAGAAGATGATGAAAATCCGGTACATGAGATTTGTGTAAATGATTTTTATATAGGCAAGTACGAGGTGACAGAAACGGAATGGGCGGAAATGATGAAAACAAGTAAATCTGATGTAAACGGCAGTGGAAATTATCCGGTAGAAAATGTAAGCTGGGAAGACGTACATAATTATATAATAAAGCTAAATAAAATGACTGGTAAAAATTATCGATTACCAACAGAGGCAGAGTGGGAATATGCGGCTAGAAGCGGAGGCAATAAGGAACGTTGGGCAGGGACGAGTGATGAGGCTGAACTTAAGGATTATGCATGGTATGAAGATAACTCAGAGAGAATGGCACACCCGGTCGGACAGAAAAACCCTAACGGGCTCGGCATACACGATATGTGTGGGAATGTATGGGAGTGGGTATTTGATAATTATGATGAGCAATATTATGAAAGTGGCCATAAGGATAATCCAAATGGACCTTTAACGGGGTTTTATCGTGTTCTCCGTGGTGGTTCCTGGATCAACACGCCGATGGATGTGCGTACTGCAGTCCGGGGTAGACGCATACCAATGGATTGGTTTCAGCATGAAGGTTTTCGTTTAGTCCTTTCACACAAGACAAAACTTAAAAAGGAGTGATATGTCAACAGAGGAAAGATTAAAAGAGATGGTTATTAAGCAATTAAGTAAAGACGGGAAACCGGTTACACTTGAAACATCTTTTGTAAATGACTTAGAAGCAGACTCACTTGATATAGTAGAACTTGTTATGGAATTAGAGGACGCATTTGGGGTAAATATTCCGGACGAAGATGCAGAGAGAATAAAAACCGTTGGTGATGCCGTAAAGTATATTAATGAATATACAAATAAAAATGGCAAGTAGAGAATAAAGAGGATCAAAAGGTAATGATACAGAATAATAGATGTCCAAACTTTAATCACGGCCGTATTAATGCTCCTGTGCATGCCTGTCCAATGTGTGGCAAGGTAGTAAATGGAGACATATCCATAAAAAATTGTAGCGAAGATGAACATGCTAAAAGAAGAAAAGATAGAAACAAGTATTGTGTAGATTGTGGCAGCCAACTTATCTAGGGAACACAACAGCACCACGCTGTTTCTTTAAAATCTTTACCATAGATTATAAATATATTAGACGGTCGTCCTACCTCTGAATGCGTGTAGACAAGAGTAATTTTTTACCCAGTCTGAGACAAGGCGATACTCATATTGAACGCAAATATTATTTTCAAAAAATTGAGTATGATGCTGCTGGAACGATCTGAAAAAAACATATCCAGGTAATCCGAGAACTTTTAAAACATAACATGCAGTAACGAGAAGGGATGTATAATTATGATAAGTTTAAAGCAAGAAAATTTGACAGTGCTTCATGTGGCAACACTTAACCAGCCGATCAGACCGAACCTTGGTTATGGTCCCATAGAAACGGTGATTTATAACATAGACAAAGGGCTCGATGCTTCAGGTCACAGGTCGATCGTTGCCTGTTCAGGAGACTCAAGGGTTTTTGGGGAACATCACGTGACTGTTGATAGGAGCGCTGGTGATTATTGGAGCGACAACACCACTGAAAAGCATAAGGCCATGAATATACACCTTTCAAAGGCACTGTACAGGGCAAGGAGGGGTGACATTGACATTATACACGCCCATGATCCAAAGGCGGTTGAGTTCATGTATGATAGTGTATTCAAAATGAATGTACCGATTGTAATGACCCTTCACGTATCCGCAGAAGACAGCTCTCTTGGAGGCGCTTACCAGCGTTGGGCAAATCATCTTCTTGCATCCCCATTGGTGTATTGTGCTGCGATAAGCGAATATCAAAAAAAGCAGTATAGTGAACTGGTGAACGCGGACAATGTTGTTTACCACGGGATTGACGTTGAAGAATACCCGGTAAAGGATGAGTCGGATAAAGGAAGTTATTTATTTACTATTGGAAGGATAACCCATGACAAGGGGCAGGACAAGGCCATCGAAATTGCGAAAAAAACAGGTTCCAAGCTTATCATTGCCGGCTGTGTTCAGAATAAACCCGCCGACAGGGAGTTTTTTGCAGGCCTGAATAATTCTATCGACCTTTCCACTGAAGTAGGAAAGCATCCGGTTGATAATGACTATTATGCCAGGGTAATAAAACCGTTATTGGATTGTGATAAACAGATTATCTATATTGGAGAGATCAGCAGCGAGCATAAAAAACATTGGTACCGGCATGCAAGGGCAACTTTATTCCCTATACAATGGGGAGAACCATTCGGGCTCGTTCTTGTCGAGTCGATGGCATGCGGCACACCAGTTATAGCCTTAAAGAGAGGAGCTGTTCCTGAAATAGTAGTAGACGGAAAAACCGGTATTGTGGTAGACTCAATTGATGCAATGATTGAAGCAATCAGTCGAGTAAATACTATTGATCCAGGTGACTGCAGGAATCATGTACATGATAATTTCTCCATAACAAGTATGGCCTATAAATATTCAGAATTATATCATCAGTTAATCGACAGCCACAAAATATCAGAAAACTGCAGCAGTTTGACAGACGACTATTTTACTGAACCTCTACTCCATGGTGCGATAGCCACCTTATAAACTTATGCCCAAAAACATTCCGGTAGGCAACGGCAATCTTCTTCTTAATTTTGACTCAGATTATCAGATCAGGGACGTGTATTTCCCCTATATAGGACAGGAGCATCACTCAAAAGGTGATCCTTTCCGGTTCGGAGTGTGGGTGGATGGACGTTGCTCCTGGACAGGGCCGGAATGGGATAAAAGCCTAAAATATTACAATAACACCCTTGTTACTGATGTGTTTCTGAGAAACGAGTCCCTGGGCCTGGAGCTGCGCTGCCATGACGTGGTAGATATGGAGTTGAATGTATATATTAAAGAAATCGAGGTGATAAATCTACAAGGGAATGAACGCCAGGTAAGGCTGTTTTTCTGTCAGGATTTTTATCTTTGTGGCTATGATATCGGAGACACAGCCTATTTTGATCCACGTACCCACTCCATAATCCACTATAAGGCCAATCGTTACTTTCTCATTAATTGTTGCAATTCTGAAGAAGAAGGTGTAAATCACTATGCATGTTGCCGCAAGGAATCTTCAGGAAGGGAAGGAATATGGCATAGTGCTGAGCGCGGACTACTTAATGGGAATCAAATTTCATGGGGAGCTGCTGACTCTGCTATTGGGATATGGCTGGATGTGCCTCCAAAAGGGAAAGCTGCTGCTCATTACTGGATTGCAGCAGGCACGAACTACAGCGAGGTGTCTCAACTTAACCGAAAGGTGTTAGAGAAGACTCCGGATGAGTTGATGAAACGCACATCAGATTACTGGAGAGCGTGGGTCACGAAAGAATCCAGGTCCTTTGGAGACTTACCAGGATCTGTCATTAACATATACAATCGCAGTCTCCTGATTATAAGAACACAGATAGACAACAGGGGAGCAATCATCGCGGCAAATGATTCAGATATAGTCCATTTTGGAGGAGACACATATTCGTACATGTGGGGACGTGATGGAGCTTTTGTAGCCGCCGCATTGGCAAAGGCCGGTTACACCCATGTATGTATGAAATTTTTTAACTTTTGTGCTCGTGTTCTATCAGAGGAAGGATACCTTTACCAGCATTACAATCCTGATGGATCACTGGCAAGCAACTGGCATCCCTGGTTGGTGGAGGGGAAGGAAGTCCTCCCGATACAGGAAGACTCTACCGCTTTAATTCTCTGGGCACTCTGGATACACTATGAGAGTTCTAAGGACATAGAATTCATCAGACCGTTCTATGATACGCTTATTAAAAAGTCTGCTGACTTTATGGTAAATCACCGCGATCCTGATACTAAACTGCCCATCCCCTGCTATGACCTCTGGGAAGAACGTTTTGGAGTGCACACTTATACCGTAGCGTCAGTGATTGCCGGTCTAAGGGCGGCGGCGAATTTTGCAAGACTCTTTCTGGATACCTCATTGGCAGAGAAATATGACAAAACAGCCGAAGAAATAAAAGGAGGCCTTACTAAACACCTCTACCACACGGGTCTAAAGAGGTACGCCCGCTCAGGTTACCGAAAAGGTAAAGGCTACGAACTCGACGAAGTAATTGATGTCAGTTTATCTGCACTCGCTTTCCTGGGAGTATTGCCTCCCAGAGACTCTCGGATGATCCAAACAATGGAGGCAATACATCAGCAATTATGGCTGAAGACTCCTGTTGAAGGTTGTGCCAGATATCAGGATGATGTTTACCATCGGCCGAATGACAGCCCGGAGGATATTCCCGGCAATCCCTGGTTTATCTCAACACTCTGGTTGGCAGAGTATTATATAGCGCGTGCCGAAAGCCTTCATGAACTTCGAGAGGCCATTCCTTACCTTGAATGGTGTACAAAAAACGCTCTTCCTTCCGGTGTGCTTGCAGAGCAGGTGCACCCGGTAAACGGTGCTCCACTCTCTGTTTCACCGCTTACGTGGAGCCATTCCTCTTTTGTGTGGACAGTTCAGCTATACACCGATAAATTCAACTCATTTGTGGTTAACAAGACGTCATCTTGCAACCTGGAAGATTATAAAACTGAAGGCATTATGGGTTAGTGTGTGGGCTGATAACAGATACAGAGAATCAGTGAGATACTAGCATAATGAAAAGATGACAGTCTTCACTCATTTACACCTGATGACCCTGGTGATCAACCATTTATTGATGGGTTAAAATAATTGAAATACCTACAAAAATGTAAAAAAACTAATGGAAGCAGTTATAACGCTGTTATTACCAGAATCAAATCTGTGAAATCGAGAAGTGCAGTAAAAATAAACAAAACAGTAATTATAAAACTTAAAAAAAGATGAAGAACACAATAATGAAAAGAATAATAACAAATGATAAAGACATAAGGTTGACCATTGTACAATACAATGATAGGCAGAATAATATTGTAACTCTAGCTTATCTTTGCCTGGGAAAAGACAGGCTTGGTAATAGAAACCTTATAGATAATGGTAAACTTTTAGTTTATGTTAATGAAAAAGAACTTTATAGAATACCATTCCAAGGAACATTTACCGATGAAAGGAGTTCAGCCCTCACAAAACATCTTAACGATATGGTTCAGCAGGGAGAGTCTGGAGAAGTTCTTTGGGGAAATATAGAAAATAAAATTCTTAACTGCTGTGGATCTTGCTATGTAAAATAGGTTGTTTTGCTTTTTCCTTAATCGCAATAAACCATACAATTAAAAGTAAATCCAGTCATAACTCCAACTGGGTAATTTCAGTTAGATAATAAGAAAGAGAGGTAAAATATGAATGGTTACGGTGATAAACCGGATTTCAAGTTTGATAAAACACAGTTTGATCCTTTTAAGAAGTATATGTTACCAATAGCGTTCGTTATAGGTATTATCATACTTGGGTATTCTTCAGTATTTACGGTAAAGGCCAATCAGGAAGCCGCAATGTTAAGGTTCGGTAAGTATACGGAAACTGTCGGGCCGGGATTGCATTTTAAGTTGCCTTTTGGTATTGACAAGGTATATGTTGGAGAGGTGAAACGTATATATAACGAAGAGTTTGGCTATAGAACCGTTAGTTCCGGTAGAGAAAGTATGATTGATTACAACTTCAGGGGTGCAAGCGATGTCTCTCTCATGCTGACCGGAGACAGGAATTGTGCCGAGGTACATTGGGTAGTAAGATACAAGATTAAGAACCTGAAAGAGTTCCTCTTTCGTGTAAGGGATGTCAAGAGTGTCATCAGAGATGTTAGTGAAGCGGTAATGAGAAGGATTGTTGGTGACATGTCTATTGATGAAGTGCTGACTATTGGCAGAAGGAAGATAGAGGAAATTGCGGAGACGGAGATAGAAACAGTACTGGATACTTATGGCTGCGGGATTGATATACAGGTAGTAAACCTGAAGGGTGTTAACCCTCCGGGTGAAGTTAAGGATGCCTTTGATTCTGTTAACAAGGCGGTGCAGATGAGAGATCAGATTACGAATGAAGCAGAAGGAAAGAAGAACAAAGTCATACCGGCTGCAATGGGTAAGCAGCAGCAGGCGATTAGAGAGGCGGAAGGGTATAAGATAAAGAGAATCAACGAGGCGACTGGAGATACAAAGGCGTTTCTTGCCGTATGGAAAGAGTATGAGAAGGCAAAGGGTGTTACCAGAAGGAGGCTTTACCTGGAAACAATGGAAAAGGTGATACCAAAATGTGAAGAAATATACATAATTGACAAAGATCAGAAAGGGATTTTGCCGATACTCAATCTGGGAGAAAGTAAGGTGATTAAATGAATGAAATGAAACAAAAGGCGCAAGTATATATAACAGTAGCCATAATCGCGGTAGTTGCAATAATTATCATAGCCAGTAGTTCTTTTTACGTAGTCGACATTAAATCACAGTGTGTGATTACTGAATTTGGTAAACCAAAGAAAGTTGTAACAGAACCCGGGCTAAAGGTAAAAACACCTTTTATACAAAAAACAAAATATTTTGAAAAACGAATCATAGAATGGGATGGTGAGCCGAGTGATATCTTGACAAGAGATAAAGAAAATATTGGCATTAATACCTGGGCTCGTTGGAAGATTGTAGACCCTTTAAAATTTTATACATCAATAGGAACGGAAGAAGAGGCCAGGGATTCTTGATGAGGAATAGGTCAGCCTGAAAAATATTGAAGACTATCCTTTAAATGAGGTATTAAGGAACACTAACCGGAAGCTTGAATATACTACAGTAGAGTTGGAAAAGGCGGAAATTGACAAGAAGGTAAAAGTTTCTCATGGCAGGGCAAGCCTTGTTGGAGAAATAAATAAAATGGCAAATGAAGGATTACGTGATAGATACGGTATGGAACTGGTTGATGTAAGGATAAAGCATGTTAATTATGTACAGGCGGTCATACCTAAGATATTTGACAGGATGCGTTCAGAAAGAATAAGGATTGCAAATAAATATGAGTCTGAGGGCAGGAGAGAAGAGGCGGAAATAATGGGGTATATGAAGAAGGAACTGGAGAAGATAGAATCTGAAGGCTACAAGATAGCAACTGAGACGAGAGGTGAAGCAGATGCCGAAGCAGTAAAAATATATGCAGATGCTTACGGAAAAGATCCTGATTTTTACTCTTTTACAAAGACTCTTGAAACGTATGAGAAAACCGTTGACGATAACACCCGTTTGTATTTAAGCACAGATAGTGATTACTATAAGTATATAGATAGTTTTACGGAAAAGTAAGTATCCTTCTGATTTCTTGGTTTCTAATAAAACTTTCATTAAATGCTGTTAGTGCATAATAACGTTTCGTTATTACATAATAAATATTTATGACAAAGGCAGACCCTGAGTAATCAGGTGTTGATGTTACGTATGTTAGTAACTACTTAATTTTTCAATTAATTATAAATGCTTAAGGATTTACAACGATACAATGGAGTGACAAATATAGTGTGGGTATATCGATAATTGATGAGGAACATAAGAAGCTCATTGATATTACTAATATGGCTATTGTTGCAAAGAAGCAAAATTACAGTTCAGAAAAAGCAAAGGAAGTAAGAAAGAGTTGTCTGAAGATAATCTTAGAAGAATAGAAACAGCATTAATAACTTAAATAACATTAGAATTCATATAAAAATTCTTTCGAAATATTAGGTGTGGTTATGTTATCTCGCCGATAGTAAGCTTGAAAAAAAGTTATCATCCTCTGGTAAGGGAAACTTATGTTGTATTGTTTTTGGAACAGAAAATTGCTATCATAATTGGAATATACAGCCGCCTTATATTTAAATGTTTGGCACAATACAAGAGGATCAGATGAATAAATCGTGACACACAGGGCAAGTCTCAAGAAACAATTCAATCGTGATGCCGTTTTCCCTGTGCGCTACGGGGGTGAAGAAAGCGCAATTATTTTCTCGGAAACGGCGATTGCTCCAGCCGCCGTAATGGCTGAAAGGTTACGTGTGGAAGTGTACCGATACTTCGCGGACCGTGATCTCTGCATCACGGTGAGTATTGGTGTATCATGCATCTGTAAGCCGGATGTTACAACGGCATCCGAATTGCACTATCAGGCTGATAAGGCGTTGTACAAGGTGAAGTGCGGCGGTAAAAACAGGGTAGGAAGAAATGCCTAACGACCGGTTGCTGCTGACGGCATTCCGCTGTTCCTCGTAAATATTCATTGCATGTTAATTTTAATAATATTTTGCGAGTGGGGAGTGCTTTGCTATTGTTAAAAACCTTCTAATGGGTGGTTACAGTATTTTTCGTTGATTTTTCATCATTGACTCTTTGATTGTCAATCAATTCCTTGCAGAATTATTTCGAGAAAAGGATGGCTCTATCTCAATTTAATGTATATTTCATAACGGAACCAACTTAATAAGCTCCGATTGAAATGTTAATGAAATAGGCACTTATGAATTATTGTGAGAGACAGGTAAAATCCTGAAAGTTGTTACTAAAATTTTAGGGGTATGGTGAGCAAGTTATCATACCCCTTTTTACCTACTTCATCTTCACTCCAATTACCTATAGAACTGTCACATATTAAGCGTAATAGGGTGGTGAATCAGTCATATACACACCAGAAACACTCCTTGATGTTGACAAAATTCCTTAGAACCCTTTTTATGGCTTATATTAAAAAGAATTTATTAGATAGTATCTTGGTGCTGTATGTGTTAGTATTAACGGTAATAGCATTTATAGAATTAGACGGAGGTGTATTATCAAGAATCTATTTCCAATACTTTCAGGGTTAATAAGAGGCTTAGTCGAACTTGTAGCAGGAAGAAAACGGAAGAAGAAAACTGTTGAAGTAAAAGCGAGTTAATTGATTACCAGTATTTTTTCTTTATGCAGACGTCTATGTTCTTCAAATACTGAGGGGTGTAGGCGTTTTCTTATCAGCCCAAACTACATCTCACCAGTAATATTTCTATGAGTCATTTCAGCTCTCACTTTTCTATGATTTTCAGATTTGAGTCCAGAATTCAAACTTCTACAGATTAATAACAGACTCTTTCGGAAACTATAAAGGTAATATATACCCCTCTCTTAAAAAAGGCAATTATGCTATCATTTATACATGAATATAATAAATGTGTATGCTCTCACAAGTGTATTCGTAGTGAGCTTAATATCCATTATAGGTGTGTTCACACTTTCGCTTAATCAAAAGATCCTAAATAAAAGTGTTTTCTTACTTGTAAGCCTCGCTGTTGGTGCGCTTTTTGGGGATGCTATAATCCAGCTCATACCTGAGGCTTTTGAAAGTGTTGAGAATCCTGCACGTGTTTCTTTATTTATTATCATAGGAGAAACATGGTGTCATATCTTGAACCGCCCCTGAAATAAATGCCCGCTACGACGATGTCTTATGTTAAACCGTCGTGTGTAGGTAAATTTATTATTTGTAATTCTGTTAACACACTTTATATGAAACAAAAATATCTCATTTCACTTTTTGCTCTAATAATATTCATTTTATTTGGATACTGGGCCAAATGTCAAACTGGTACAAACTTCTTTGAATCAACCAGTCTGAGCAAACTTACACCATTCAAATACCTCCAAAGGAATGATGTTGTATCTATACCTAAACCAGGAATAATATTATACGACTGCTTTGATACAAAATCCATTATAGGAAACTGGTCAAATTTATGGATGAGAGACAAAGGCAAGGTCTCTGTGGACTATGATTTACATGGAATAAACAATTCCCGCTGTCTTTTAATCAAAAGCACCAGCACAAAAAGCTGGGCATACTCTCACAATAAATCTGTTGAGGTCCATGAAGGCGATATATTCAGTTTTGACGGATTTGCAAGAATACAGGGGGAGAAAAATGTATCTGCTTTTATTGGTATTGCTGCATTCGATGGTCAGAATGAACCCATTAAATGGAACTATATTTCTGAAAAGATTGATAATACAGAAATGTGGACTAAGAAAAATAAAACGTTTGTTATACCCGATAATATTAAATATATACGCTTTCGATTGACCGGAGTTGGTATTGGTGAGTTCAGATTTGATGATATTTTTTTTAGAAAAGAAAACCTATCTACAAACTGACTTTTTAATGAGATAGTTTATATTTACTACTTGCGTGCTTGCTATTTGCAATCTGTGAAATCTGCCGATTTTTAATATTCTTCGTGTTTCATGTTTTTATTTTTTGGTCATTCTGTTATTGTAATTTGAAAATTATTTGATTTTTGTAACTTGTATTTTGCGTTTTTCTCAATTGAGTTTATCAATAATAGTCACTGTCCATCTTTTGATTCATCACGGCAAATCGTCTCTCACCCTTCCCCACCCATTGCTATGCCACTGAAATGTTTTGTGTTCCAACAAATTTACTTTCAAAATTTGGTTCTCCACCCTCAAGAATCATTTCAATTACTTCGTAAAGATTCTTGTTGATCTTTTCAAGTGTTTCACCTTGTGAATGGGCACCAGGAAACCCGGGAACATACCCTCAATTCAGGGAAATCTCTGAAAGTTCAAGGGTACGGTATTGCCCTACTTTAAGAAGCCATTGATAGAAACACAAGTGAACTGAGGGGGATCAATAAAGCATTAACTGAGTTAAAAGTTGAATTGGAATACACTAGTGATGCGTTAGAAGATATTTCTTACTTAACCGTCTCTGGCAAGAAAGATATATCCCAGCTTTCGTAAAAGATCTGGGATATCTCCAATCAGATTTCAATACTTTAAATGCTAATTACTAAAGATTAAAAGTTGTTCAGCACTAACGTTGAGTGAAGCTAAATCCGTTTGGCTCATAAAGCTATTAATACGATACAAGTCATAAACGTGGAGCGCAGGGGGAAGTTCCCTCATTTTTTATCATCTATTGGTTTGCTAAAACACAATCTCTAGGATATTTCAAATTAAATTTTCCCATTCTGATATACTTTTTCTCAATTATTCACATATGATTGGATTCATGTTACCAAAGTTTAAATCATTTGGGCCTCCAGTACTTACATCCCCATTATATTCCCATTTCCATCCAGTATTTGTATGAGTATCATCAAAGTAGAAAGTAAAAATAGCCTGACCGTAACTGCCATAATCACTAAGAATAACAACATTTGGTTCTGCTCCACTAATTGTCACACTATCATTATAGCAACCATCTGGACTACATGAACAATTAGATTTTTCACCGCTATGATCATAAAATCCTAAATTTGGACTGTACTTAAAAATGTGGTGTCCCCAGCAGTTTGCGAATATATCGTATTGGAAACATGATGATCTCTTGCGAAAAGTCAAAAAATAGTTGTATCACTCGCGCGCAGTGTTTATCATACCCTTGTCAACAATATTCATAATAAATTTGAAGAGATAGTATGATAGATATTAGTAATTTTAATAAATCAATTCATGAACTTTATGTAGATTTTGATCTTTCACTCGGAAAGGGAAGCAAATACTTTAAACAGATAGAAAAATATGTTGGTAGAAACAAAAAAATTTACGAAGTGTTAAAGGATTTATATAAACAAAATAACTTATTAAACGTTCAACCAGGAAATGTACCCAGAATTCCAAAAATAATACACCATATTTGGATAGGAGATAGGCCATTACCTCAAACATATAAAAATTATATGAAAAGTTGGAGAAAATATCACCCGGATTGGGAGTTCAAAATATGGAGAAATAAAGAAGTCCTGGAGCACTCTTTTACAGACAAAAAATTAAAGTCATTGTTCTCACAAAAATTGACTATCGGTGAAATGGTTGACATTTTAAAGTATGACATTTTGTTTACGTATGGCGGTCTTTATGTTGATTGTGACTGTTTATGTTTAAAACCGCACGATATTCTACATTACTGCTACGATTTTTATGCAGGGATATTTCCCCCACTTTTTGCCTCGATAGATAATGCTATAAATGTCAGTAACGGATTGATAGGTTGTGTACCTGGACATCACATTTTTCCAGCTTTGAGTGATCTGCTTGTAAGTAATTGGAATAATCTTGATTACAGGGACGACGAAGTATATACAACGTTACAGCGGACCTTCGGATGGTTAACAGATGCTTTGGTTGAAACCGCATACGAGCGGAAATACATCAACATAGCAATGCCAACAGGCTATTTTTTCCCTGTTACCGCTTATCCTGTTTTTGATTTTTTGATTCGTGGTCCTTTAACTGTACTAATTGATTTCTTTTTGAAAAGAGAAGGTCCTTTTTCTCATACAAAACCTTATAGTTTTAGCAATCACTGTTCTGGCAAGGAGTGGATGTATGATCTTTATTCAACAGTAAGTCTGCGCCATTTAGTATGGACTGCATTTACTTTGAAAGATTGGAAGTTATTTATTAAATCGAAGCTGTTTAAAAAGAATCTAAATAAAACCCGCAGGTCGTTTTATGAAATGATTACTCCAAAATAGCTTTGTTCTGGATTTAGTTTAGAATGTGTATCAGTTCTCCTGTATTTCCTGCTTTCTTCGGTGATTAATACATTTTCTTTTTTGACAACCACCATTCCCTGAAATGCGACTAGCGTTGTATCCGGAAAGAATCCAAAGATGTTGTAAAATACCACCTTTGTCCAATTTTCTATTATTACCAGCTAATCAACACTTAAAACATGTTTAAGAGCACTTTCAAGTTCCGGATAGAGAAATTTATATCCGGAATCTGACAGTCTCTTTGGAGCAACCTTTGTACTTGCCAGTAGAAGATCATTTGCCATCTCACCAAATGCAAGCCTGGCAATAAAGGCAGGCATTGGCATTACAGCGGGTCTGTTTAAGACCTTTCCAAGTGTTTTCGTGAACTCTTTATTTGTTACCGGGTTTGGAGCCGTTACATTCACCGGGCCTTTCAGAGAATCTGTAGTTAATGCGTGATGGATCGCACCTGCTACATCGTCTATGTCTACCCAGCTCATATATTGATTACCGTTACCAATCTTTCCTCCCATTCCCATCTTAAAAGGAGTCAGCATCTTTGCCAGAGCCCCGCCATTTTTACTGAGAACGATTCCAAATCTTACATTTACTACTCTGATACCCGCTTTCGAAACGGTATCAGCAGCTTCTTCCCATCCGAGGCAAACATCCGGAAGGAATCCGCTCCCTCTTGAGCTGTCTTCATTTAAAAACTCCATTCCTCTGTCACCATAGTAGCCTATTGCTGATGCACAGACAAAGACAGATGGTGGAGATTCCAGTTTAAGGATATGTTCACATAGTTTCTTAGTCCCTTTGATACGACTGTTCCTGATTCTTTCTTTTTTAGCCTTGGTCCACTTTCCGGCAGCAATATTTTCTCCTGCCAGGTGAACAATTCCGTCAGCAAAAGTAGAGTTCCAGTCACCATTTTCTGGTTTCCAGGAAATGTCATTATCTTTCGGATTTTCACGAATAATCTTACTGACGGTTACACCATTCTTTGATAAAAATGATACAAGATTGGATCCTATAAGTCCTGAAGAACCGGTTACCGCAATTTTCACAGTGATACCTCCCTTTAAAAATTAGTTGATCTTTACATTTAATTGTTCTGATTTTTGATAATCTCAAACTTTTTTTAATGCATAAATTATCCCTGATTCAATTTTTAGCATTTAATCCTGGTTACACTTCGACTACGCTCTGTGTGACGTCATCCAGAGCGGAATCGAAGTGTTTATATTGTTACGATGGTGATCTGATTTTTTCACCCGGTAATATCCCCTTTCGGGCCAAAATATTCGTAGGCAATATTGTCAGCGTCGACTCCCCATTGTATTAATGCCCGGTATAAATCTTTCATCATTTGTGCAGGACCACAGAGATAAAACTCAGCATCCGTCTGGTGACTTACAATCTCTTTTACCGAGTTCATCGTTATTCTACCCGGTTGTGTATCCGCAGACTTTACCGAATTTCTGGAGTAAAAGAAATGATGGTTAATGTTATCATGGTCTGCTGTTAATGTTACAACATCATCCTTAAACGCATGGGCATCTTTATTACGTGTTCCATGAATAAAGGATATCTGCCTGGTAAGCTGTTGTTTTACCGCATCCTGTAAGATACTCAACATCGGTGTTATCCCGACACCCCCACTGATAAGTGCTGCAGGCTTATCTGTTTCCTTGAGACAGAGAGTGCCGTAAGGCGGACTTAATTTTATTTTATCTCCCGGAGAAAGCGTATCATGAAGGTAATTTGATACGAGACCGTTGTCTTCCCGTTTGACTGAAATTCGATAGTAGTTACTATTCGGGCTGTTTGAGAGGGAATAGTTTCGAAAAACAGTTCCTCTTTCAGGTACTTCCAACATCATATTGATATATTGTCCAGCCTTTCCGATTACAATAGTTTTTCCATCTGTTGGTTCAAGATAAAATGAGGTTATCAGACTACTTTCATTTTCTTTATTGGCAAGAGTAAATTTCTTGAAACCTTTCCAGCCACCTTCTTTTGCCAATGTCTCTTCATATTTTCTGGTTTCAGTTTCAATGATTATATTTGCAAAATACTCAATGGCCTCTTCCCAGGCTCTCTTTACCGCATAAGTTCCTTTTGTTCCAAGTACGTACCCAAATGCTTCCACAAGACAGGTATTAACAACAGAGTACTGTACAGGCTTTATGTTCAATGAAGCGTGTTTTTCCGCTATATCGTTTACAAGCGGTTTAATTGCGTCAAGATTATCGATGTTATTTGCATACTCTATAATTGAAGCAATAAATGCTCGCGGTTGTGTACCGTTACGGAGATGCTCGCGGTTGAAAAAGATTTTTATCATAGGATTACGAGTAAACAGTAACGGATAAATCCTCTTTGCCAACTCTGCTTCATTCTTCTTAATTATCGGTACCGTCGCTTTAATGATTTTTTTTGTCTTGTCGGTAAGACTCATATTATAACCTTCTAAAACCAGTGCCTGTTTATGGGCATTAAGAAATTGTTATCCATTCTTCTTTGATTCAAAGAAGGTTACGTCTACTGTAATTTTTTCTTCTCCACGTAATATTTCAATATTGCAGGTGTCTCCGGCCTTTTTCTGGCGGACATGATAGATCACATCAAATACCCTGTTGATCACCTCACCGTCCATTGAAAGAATAATATCACCTGCCTGTAGATTAGCTTTTCCGGCAGGACTATCCTCGCCAACACTATCCATAACGACCTGATACTTCCGGTCTTTTATATTCTCTTCTTTCTTTTTCCCCTCTGATTCGTTTTCCGGCATATTTCGAATCATTACCCCCAGCATCACTTTTGTTTCTTTCGGCTCAGGTAACTGAACAACCTTCACATAATCTGCAGGTTGAAGGGGTATGTCCCCTGCGAACAATGGATGATCACTATCCGGTTCAAGTGTTCTCTTCTCGTATGTTGTAATAGTCAGGTAAGGGAGGTGGTTGTTTCGGTACACCCTTTTTGGAATACCAAAATGGTAAATGATATGACCTCCTCCTACGAATACCAGGAGCTTTTTCCCTTTTGCCTCTGGCGAAGACAAGTACCTGGTTATACTGTCTGCCATAACATCCTCCCAGGTACACTGAACCTGATAAAATTTCTCGAAAAGGCCACTCATGTCGGTGTCACCATGGCCATGGCTTGATAAAATCCTTTCAAGGTATTTTCTGTGATAGAAGTCACTAGTATCTATTTCAGGCAGGTTTTCTCTCTCTTCCTCACTCAGACCTTCAATTCCCTTTTTTCTTATTGTTTTACCTAAATCTTTTGTAATATTCAGAGCGATAACCGGGATCTTATTGTTACGAATAAAGTTCATAATCTCTTTATAGTGATTATAGTCATATCCCCACTCGTAATCCCAGTCTGTTAAATATAATAGATCTTTCTCACTGATTTTCCCATGTGTCCATTTATCAAGAATTTCCTGATGCGGCCTCTTAAACATCTCCATTCCAACAGCCAGATTGCCACCGTTTCTCTTATAAAATTCCTTCAGTACCTGAAGTTCCAATTCATGTGATTCCCTGTTCGAGTGAACCTCACCTACATAGATTATTCTTGCGCCGTCAAAAGATTCGGCAAGTTGTGAAAAAGTTACCTTCTCTCCTGTTGCTACATGGACAATATCTCCAGCATTGACTTCAGCAGGAAAATTCCTTAACCTGTCAGTTTTTACAGTAACCGTATTTGCAACTGAATGGCAACCCATACTTAGCACAATAATTACGGCTAAAAATATTAACTTGTCGTTTAACATTAGATTTTAATAAATATTTTTAATTTTGGAATAATTAGGAAAATTTACCTATTTTTATTTTACATAATTTAATTATTGATAGGAAGCTAATAAAGTATAAAATACTATAAGCATGAAAAAAATTCTTATCCCGTTTTTATAAGATTAGCGAAAGTAAGGAGTTGCTTAAAATGAAGACCTGTAGTTTAACAGATTTTAGGGTAATAATTTCTCCATGGCTATCGGGAGAGTATCTCCGGAGAGTCTATAAGGATGACAATGGCCATCTTCTCTTACTGTTCAGGGATGGAGTAGAAGATGTTTACCAGATTGAGAATTGTACAGATGAACAGCTTGAGATGGTTCTTGAAGATTTGAGAAAACAAGGTATTCAGGTTGAAGAGTAAAAGGCTCAACACATAATCTATTCATTGGGGAATTTATGAACAGCAAACCCGTTAATAATCATCCTCGAGTTGGCATCATTGGTGGAGGATTTGGGGGATTAACAGCAGCTTTACACTTGAATGCATCAAAATTTCACGTCACGTTATTTGATCACAAGAAGAAATTTGACTGGTTACCCAATATACACGAATTGGTCTCAGGCATAAAGCAGGAAAAAAACCTGCAGTTCTCCCTGGAAAGCAGGTTGTCCCAACGGGGACATAATTTTTGCAATGAATCAGTTACTTTTATAGATCCCGAGCGAAAAAAAGTAGTAACTGCTCAGGCAAAAACCTACCAGTTTGATTTTCTCATAGTTTCTGTTGGCGGTGTTAATAATACTTTTGGAGTGAAGGGTGCAGATAAATACACGCTTCCTTTCAAGTCTGTTGACGATTGTGCCCGGATAAGAGATCGATTAAGAGAGGTGGCAGACAACACTGAATACCCGAAAATCGGTATCATTGGTGGTGGTTTGGAAGGGGTAGAAGTACTGGGAGAGATACTGCGTAATTATAAAACCAGTCAAAATACCTCATTAACCCTGGTGGCTAACAGCCATCGCTTATTGGTTATTGCTCCGGAAGTTGTTGCAAATCGGCTTCAACATTACTGCAACATATACGGTGTTGATTTGCTTCTGGAACGTAATGTCACTGAAGTCTCTCCTGGTAAAGTTGTGTTGGATAATAAGAAAATTTTAGACCTGGATATAATAATCTGGACAGGCGGAGGGATCGCACCTCCCTTGCTCTACGAATCTGGTCTGGCTGAAGATGAAAAGAGCTGGATCAGAGTTAATGAAAACCTGGAAAGTAGAGAGTTCGAAAATGTTTTTGTCGTTGGAGATGCGGCAATGCTACCTGAGCCTGTTGACAAACAGGCTTACCATGCATTGGATATGGGAAAACTGGCCGCTGAAAACATTATAAGAGTGACAAACGACCTGATAATGCATCCATTTAACCCGACGATAAAACCTTTTCTGCTTACTTTTGGTGACATAGATACCTTTATGATCTTTAATGAAAAAGTGATCAGTGGCCCTTCATTGAGTATTGCTAAAGAAATGGTTTATCAAATGATAATCAGGCAGCTGGAAGGGTCAGGGAGCTTACATGCTGCAGAAGATACACTCAAAAGATTGCCCTCTCTTGCAAAAATCATAACCAGAAACCGGATTATGCGCAGGATGTTATTCTCTTTGTTCAGCAAGATACATTAACATTCTGAAATTCTATTTTAAAACGGTCGGAAAAAATGGGTTAAAATCCAGAGGACCAGAAGGTAAGTACCAATAAGTGATTGGAGTCCGGCAAAGATCCTTATATTGCCGGTTGCAGTTAATGTATACTCATGGGGTTGAATCCTTGTTATCCAGTTTGTAAAGTTCAGATTAAGATAACCAATGTGAAAGGTTGACAAAAAACTGAAGTAGAGTGCGTATCCTGCTGTCATTATAAAAAACTTCAAGTCTTTTTGGATTTGATGTTCCGGTAGAATATCGAAAATAAGTCTTTCGGGCGTATCTTTTTCTTTTTCATCTTTAATGCTGTTGTGCTTCCAGATTCTGTAAATGCCACTTTTTCCATATACAAACATTGGATATATATAGACACCGGAAAAAAAAATAATCAATGCCAACAGGATTAATAGAGGGCGAAGGTAATGCAATCCGTATCCTGATGTCCATTCAAAGAGAAAACGTTTTGCCCATTTTTTGTGCCATGATAGATTTTTCGTCTTTAGATACTCTATAGCGTAAATGGTTTCTCGCTCTAAATGACGCAAACCCGCATCTTTCAGAGCAGTCTTTAACATCAACAGACCACTCATTTTGCCCTCCTCAAACCATACAGTACTCAATCCTTTAATTCCCCCGAGAAAATCCCTGTGCGGAGAAGAGGTTGGTTCATACTGGGAGTGCTCCAGATTAACTCCGGAAATAATTGCATCCTTCATATCTGCGTCGGTCAATTTCGTCTTACTCAGATTGCCATTTCTCAGGTCGGCTGCACTCAGATTTGCTTCTGTCAGGTCTGATTCGCTCAGATCTACCCCACTCATATCGATCTTGCTCAGGTCTATGAATCTCAGGTCTGCATCACTCAGGTCTGTATTACTTAGTTCCATCCCTTCCTTACCGTTATTGAGAATTTTCCAAACCAACCTCCATTTATCTGAGACCTTTGTTGTTTCATCAATCTCTGCATTCCTGAGGTTTGCATGATTAAGACCTGTTTTCTTCATATTGGCCCCGCTCAAGTTGGCATTTCTCAGATCAGCCTTATTCAAGTCAACTCTACTTAGATTAGCATCAGACAGGTTAGCATCAATAAGAATGGCTCTGTTCATGGCGCTTCTTTTCAGGTTTGCATTACTCAGGTTTGCTTCACTCAGATTAACCCTAATTAGATCAGCTTTCATCAGATAAGCATCACTCAAATCAGCCCCACGCAGGTCAGCTTCTCTCAGATTGGTATTTCTCAGATCTGCTTCTTTCATATCTGCCTCGATGAGGATGGCTCCGCTCAGATTGGCCTTACTCAGGTTAGTATAATGGAAGATTGCCTCGCTCAGATCAGCTTTGTGTAGATTTACTTCATTCATGTCAGCTTCTGTCAGGTCGGCACCACTTAAATTCACTCCGGTCAGATCAACCTTACTCAAGTCAATATTTCTGAGGTTCGCTTCACTCAGATCACTGTTTCTCAAGTCTTTGCCTTTCACACCCTTATTAACAATCCTCCAGACCAGTCTGCATTTATCTGAAATCGTTGTAGTGTTATCAATCTTTGTATTTCTCAGGTTTGTTCTGCTCATAATGGCTTCACTGAGGTCTGCTTCGGCCAGATCAACATCACTCAGGTCAGCTTCACTGAGATCCGCCTCGCTAAGTTTGGCTCCTCTCAGGATTGTCCCTTGCAAGTTGGCATTACTCAGGTCAGCTTCTATTAGCCTCACCCTTTCTAACTTAGCGCCTCTCAGGTCAGCTTCACTAAGGATGGCCTCAAAGAGTTTGGCATCACTTAAATCAGCGTCTTTCAGGTCTGCTCTGCTTAAGTCAGCTTCTAAGAGCTTTGCTCTGCACAGGTTGGCCTCTTTCAAATCCGCATCGCTCAAGTCTGCAACAAAAAGGTTCGCCTGGCTCAGATTGGTTTTCCATAATTTTGCCTCATTCAGTTTGACTACTCTCATGTCAGCTTCACTCAAGTCTGCATTACTCAGATCAGCCCCGCTTAGATTGGCCTTAATCATGTGAGCCTTTCTCAGTTTTGTTCCGGTCAGGTTTGCACCGGTTAAATCTGCTTCTTTCAGCATGGCCTGTCTCAGGTTGACTCCGCTCAAATCAACCTCAATCAGTTTTGCTCCTTTAAAGTCTGCTCGTTTACCTTTTTTGCCTGATGTATATAACCACCTTTTGTGTTCATCTACAATTTCTGAAAGCTCTTCCTTTGAAATTATTGTTCCATCGGCAAGCACACCTGTCCAAATCTTGTTCCTCTGCTCTTCCTGTCCGTTAGAAGGTATAGCGTGAAACAGTAAGATTCCGGAAACTACCAGAAAAAAGATACAAGAAAAATACTTCATTTATGATTCCGATCTTGAAAAGTAAATTCTGTCAGGTAGGTAGAGAATTGTACATGATATCTTGATCCTTCTTATACTACCGCAGGGGTTAAATCAGGAAAAAAGTAATAATTAATATTACACAAAAAATGATAAAAAAACTGAATTAAACGATAGTGTTAAAGGCTACTTCTTCAATCTCTTTTCTTTCATTTCTGATTTTTTTCCTTCGAATAATTGAGGATAGATATGTATGTCCAGATGTTTATGGCATAAAGAGCATGTCTGTTGTAATTTTCTTACGTACCATTGGGCGTCTTCAACAGCTCCCTCTTTTTTGTTATTTTTTGCCACCTTAACGAGTGACTTTGCAGAATCCTGCATCTTTTTCATCAACTGTTCATATTTTCGGTCTTCAGGTCTTGCATAGTCCCTTCTTAAAATTTTTGCTACATCTAAAATATTTTCTCCAGACTTTTTGATAAGCTTCCAGTGCTTTTTTTTGTAACTGGTATATCCTGACAATGCCTGAAGTGCTTTATAATCCTGATCTACTTTCTCTAATAGTTTTGCAAGTTCACTTTTTTCCTTTTTCTGTTCAGGAGGAGCAGTATCAGCATCTTCAGCTTTGACTTGAACGCTAAAACAGATAACTGAAAAGACTATCAGGGTAACTAATATTTTATACATAAATTCCCGCCTTTCTTAAAAAAATTACTTATTATAACCTAAGTTGAGCGATTTGTATTTGCTAAAAAGACTTAAAACCCACTTAAAAGGCAATAGTAATTTGTTATAATACATTTTCAAGAAAACAAAATCCATCACCCATTAAGTGAGGAGAGTATTATGAAGAAAAATGTATTTAAAAGCAAGTGCAAGATTAACAAAATCGGAGTAACAAATGACACATTAACCGGCAGAGGAGGCATGTCTTTATTTGTTAAATATTTAAGTAGTGTAGAAATATACCCGTTATTAGAAGAGTTTTTTGGAGATATCAGAAAAAGCGGCAAAGGTCTTCCGGTGTGGAATATATTCAAACAGATATTTTGTTGGTTTTATGATGGGACGAGTCGCCACCTAAATTCATTTGATCAATTAAGAGCAGATGAGGGCTATGCATCAGTAATAGAGAATTCTCAGACAGAGATGGTGTCGTCACATCAGATAAAACGGTTTTATAAATCGTTTTCATGGGTATGTGGAGGCCCATTTCGGAAGATATTACGAAAGATGTTTATTTGGAGGTTAAGGCGAGAAAACCCTGAGGTCATAGACTTAACATTAGATACAATGGTAATGGACAACGATGAAGCACAGAAGCGCTATGGAGTACAGCCCACCTATAAGAAAGTAAAAGGTTTCCAGCCTTTACAAGCAATTTGGAATGGTAAGATAGTGGATGCGGTCTTCCGAGGTGGAAAGAAACACAGCAACTGTGGTAATACCGTGGTGAATATGATGAGAGACCTTGTGCGGTTAATCCGTGAGGAATATAGTGAGACAGTCACGATAATAGTCAGACTTGATAGTGGATTTTTTGATGAGAAAATATTACAAGCATGTGACAATCTTGGAGTAGGATTTATCTGTACTGGCAAGATGTATAAGGGAGTAAAGGAGTATGTAGGTGTCCAGTTAGAGGACCAATGGGATGTCTACAGCAATAGGAATCAAGAGTGGAAGTATTTGGAGTTTGGTTATAGATGTGATTCGTGGGAGAGGTTTTATCGTGCAATATACACCAGATTGAGTCATGATGGAGAACAAAGGTTATTGGACTTTGCGCGGCCAGATAATGTAATTCTCACGAATATAGGAGTTAATCCAAAGGTGTTAGCCAACTGTAGTACTCAGGAGGAAGAGAGAAGATTGTTGCATACAGAAACAATTATAGAGAGCCATCATATGAGAGGAGCAGATGAATTACCGCATAGAGGGTTAAAGGATTTTGGATTTGAAGAATTACCGTTTAAGAGATTTGTACCAAATAGTGTAGTATATTATTGCATGCTCATATCATATTTTTTGTTTGAAACATATAAGGAAGATGTATTAGACGGAGTAATGCCAATCGGCAGCTATGCAACAACTGTAAGGAGAAAGGCATTAGACTTTGCAGCAAAGATAATAGGCACTGGCAGGCAGTTAATCCTTAAAGTAACACAGGCAGTAATGGACAATTTGCACTTTGATATATTATGGCAACGAAGTCAAAAACCCATACCAATAATCATATAAGCGTGACAAGAAGTTGAAAACAAGGTTATCTGTGGGAGAGGTATGTCCATGTTCCGGAAAATTGTACTAAAAATGCATTTCTAAAAGAATTTTTTTAGTAAGCGAAGGTTTATTGCCAAACCGAAACAATTTTGGCTAGAAAAAATTGAATATATTTCATTCATAAATTCCCGCCTTTCTTAAAAAAATTACTTATTATAAGAAATACTGTGACATGATTATGAAAGCAATTGTTTTACCGTAGACTCAATCAGATCCTCATTCAACATGCTTCTAAGAGTCTATTGTATCATTTCCTTGGCTTTAGAAACCGCAATCTTAACCGCATCCTTGAATGGTGTTCTGTTAATGGGAACATATCTGGTAATACTGTCATCCAGACATATAACCTCATTTTTTAATCCTTCTATAAGGGGATGTGCTATGCCTGATGGTACTGGTGTTACAAAGTCTACCCAGTAAGATGCAAGGTGTGGTGATAAAACCGGCGCACGGAAAATAATCCTTCTGCGAATTCCTACAGCCTCTGTATACTGCTGCATCATTTCCCTGTAGGTCAGGACATCAGGTCCTCCAATATCAAATTTTTTTCCTGCTGTGTCCGGGTTAAGCAGACATCCGGTAAGATATGCCAGGACATCCTTTACAGCAATTGGTTGAATCCTTGTGTCTATCCATTTCGGGCATATCATAACAGGCAGCCGTTCCACAAGATATTTCAGCATTACAAAGGATGCTCCTCCTGCACCTATAATAATGGCCGCACGAAGTACTGTTGCTTGCAGCTTACCTGAAGAGAGTATTTCGGCAACCTCTTCTCTGCTTCTGAGATGTTCTGACAGACCTTTTCCTGTCTCCCCAAGTCCGCCGAGGTAAATTACTCTTTTTACGTCGGATTCATCTGCTGACGAAATAAAGTTTTTTGCGGCATCTTTATCCATTCTGGCAAATTCAGTAGTTTTAAACATACTTTTTCCGCCCATTGAGTGTACAAGGTAAAACGCCGTATGGATTCCACGTACAGCTTCCTTAAGTCCTTCTCCTTTTACAATGTCACCTTTTACAATCTCAATATCTTTGTTCTTTAGAAAATCTTCAGGAACTTTCGACGGGTTTCGTACGAGTAGTCTGATTTTGATTTGTTTAGCGGTAAGTTCAGAAACCAGTCTTTTTCCTATAAATCCGGTTCCCCCAAGAATTAATACTCTATCGTCGGTATTAAAAGTTAAATTTTTCATTTTCATATTATATCAAATATAAAAATAGAAGTTAAGAATTTAATATTCTGTGTTTATTTTATTTCCATCACTTGTTGCCGGTTAATTTAACCCGATTATAAAAAAAGTAACATTTCTTAAGAATTAATTTAAACCTTATTTTTTATAGAACTGCTTCCTGTTTTTAAAAATTCAGGTTGTTAATTTCTGAACCAGGAACCATACCCACTCATAATCATGTTGTATAATATAAAGTAATTTGGCAAGTTATTATCTTCTTAAGTTTATATGAGATAATTTAAACGTTTTTATCAGGTCAAAAGTGGGAGGTTGATTGTGAATAGTCCCGGAAGAGTATTTAATATAGTTACATTTGTATTTACTGCAGTATATATTCAGATTGTGTTTTTTTCACTATCACAACCGGTATATGGATATGATGATGTTGAATTAATAGAACTATTGCAGACAAATAATTGCAAGAATTGTAATCTTCAAAGTGCTGACCTTAGAGGTGTAAACCTGATTGGCGCTTGCCTCATAAGTGCTAAACTTATGAATGCCGACCTTGAGGGAGCAGACATCTCTACTGCCAATCTGATTGGTGCAAACCTGAATGGAACAAATCTTAAGTATGTGAACTTTGAAGGTGCGAACCTTATGCATGCAAAACTTGGAGGAGCTGATCTGAGTGGGGCAAACCTGGCAGGTGCTGATTTGAGAGATGCAAGTTTGAGAGGAGCCAATTTTAACAATACTAACGTAAAAAGCGCAGACTTTATGTGGGCAAAGTATCTTAATAACGAACAGAAATATTATCTCAAAAAAAATGGTGCTCTCAATGTTTCCGGATTGACAATGTAGCTACGTGTTGTGAAAAGTTGCCAACTATCTGGAGGAAGATCATTGCGAATGATAAACGGGAACCAGCTTATTCAACAGGGTCTAACATCACAGTAAATAAAACTTTTTCAAACTTCCCGGAGTGAATCTACAATATTCATTCGTGATGCTCTGAAAGCAGGAAGGAGCCCTCCCGCAAAACCCATGAAAAGAGAGAATGTCATCGACTTGATGATAATTCCCGGTGTGATAGAAAAACTGAAAGCAAGCTCTGAAAATGTCTGAAAGTTCATGGTGGAAACAGTTACCAGTTGCAGTAGTGACGCAAAAAGCAGACCGGCACATCCTCCAAAAAAACCGAGAATAAGAGATTCCAGTAAGAATGCAAAAAGGATACTCTTGCGTTGAAAACCAAGGGCTCGCAGGGTACCAATTTCAGCCGTACGATTAGCCACAGCTGCAAACATTGTTATCATGGCTCCAACCACTGCACCAATAGAGAAAATGAGTGTTAATGAAATTCCCAGTATGCGAAGGAATGTGGACATTGTTTCCGACTGTTTCAGGTAATAATCTTTCTCCCGCAGGATACTCAGGGTTAATCGTGGATCTTTTGAAATAAAGGTTTTTAACTCTTTAAGCAGATCAGGATTTCGTAACCGGAAGATGATAGAAGAGTATGTCTGGCGTCGGAATGACTGCATGAGCTGATCCGCATCACCCCAGATTTCTGAACTGAACCCCGTATCTCCGGCATCGAAGATACCGACAATGTTCCAGGATCGCATGGCAAAGGAAAGAGTCTGCTGTAATCCCGTATTTTTGAAGCGTTTTGCAACACTCTGACCGACAATGATTTCAGATGTACCTCGTCTTGGTATCCGCCCCTTAATTAATTTTACTTGAGGCCGTAAAGAAAGTGAATGTTTGCCTGTTCCTCTTATAATAACATTAGCAATACCGTCACTGTGTTTTTTCTGCATAGTGATGAGAACCAGAAGTTCTTTGGCAAAAATTCTCTGCCCATCTTCGCCAAGGGCAATCTCCGGAAGGGTTTCCAGAATGGATGCCTGGTATCTATCTATCCTGCTCTGTACCTCAGTTTCTGCAGACTTTCTAAGAGTAACTACGTTGTTACTCGATCCTGTTTCGACAAGGGTTTTTTTCAGTCCTTCTGCAAGCATAATGATAGAGGCAAAGACAAAGACCACAAGGGCCATACCCGATGCGGTAAGTATTGTTGTTAATCGCCTTGTGAGGAGATTACGCAGACTATAGAAAAACAGGAGACTCATCTACCCTATCCTCCTGAGCCCTTCGGCAATACGAACGGTAACAGCCCTGTAAGCAGGAAATATTCCTGCTAAAAGTCCAACGGTAACGGTGACTGCCAGGTCCAGACACATAGTTTCCCATGTTATATTGAATACCGGAAAGAACCTTCCGACTGCCATTGAAAATCCCATGGCAGCAGGGAACGTCATGATAATACCGGTGATCCCGCCAAAAACGGTAATTACCATTGATTCACCTATAATGAGTAAACTTATCTGCCTGGTACGAAAACCCAGGGTTTTAAATACAGCATATTCTCCAATTCTTTCACGTACGGACATGCCCATGGTATTCGCCACTACAATAAGGATAATGAAGATGACGACAAGCGATATAAGCTGAATGGCCTTGATAATGGCCTCACTCATGGCTACGAATCCGAGCTGAAATGCTTTTTCTGTTTCAGTGAGTGTTTCTGCAAGAGAATTTTTGAAGGATTCGTCTACCGCTTCTGATGTTTCGGCCGCAATATAGGGGTTTTCTATTCCAATAATATAAAAACCAACATGGTCTTTCAAAGTGGACTGAAGTTTTTTTATTGATTCATTAAGATAGTTCCAGTGGAAGAAAAACAGTGTTTCATCTATGTTCTTGTTCCTGCCTTCATAAATACCGCGTAAGATAAAATCCCATTTACCGGGAAAAATAGTTCCGGTAAGCGTGATAGTATCTCCTAAATTCCATCCGAACCGATCTGCGAGTTTTTTTCCCACCAGGCAACCTTTTCTATCACTTGTGAACTTTACTTTCTGGCCGTCGGGGATTACATATTCAGGATAAAGTTCAAGGTAGCTATGTGGTTCAACGGCAAAGTTGGCAAAAAAATCTTTCTGATCAATATAATATCCACCAAACCAGTTTCCATAAGAGACAGTTTCAACGCCATCAATTTGACGAATTGTGTCTCTATAAGAAAGGGGCAGTCGAAAGATCAGTGATATTGAGTTTCTTGTTACCAGACGGGTTTCAGAAGAGGCTTCTACCCCAATGTACCATGCGTCGATTACCGTACGAAGTAATCCAAAGGAGAGGATCGCTACTGCCATACCACACACGGTTAGAAAGGTGCGCAGCTTATGGCGAAAAGCGTTTCGAAAAAGGATCTTAAAGATCATGGTTGAGTACGCCTTTATCAAGATGTTCCATAGAATGTGCTCGTTTTCCCGCCCATGGGTCATGCGTTACCATGATGATGGTTTTGCCCAGGTCACTATTCAGGCGATCCATAAGATCGAGCACATTTTCTGCAGATGTTCTATCAAGATCACCTGTAGGTTCATCTGCTACTAAAATAGCCGGATCAGTCACAATTGCTCTGGCAATAGCGACACGTTGTTGTTGGCCGCCGGAGAGCTGGTTTGGATAGTGATCAATCCGGTCTTCCATATTAACTACACTCAAGGCGGCAGAAACATGCTCCTGCCGTTCAAGCTTTGATAGTGGGGTCAGGAGCAGTGGTAATTCTACATTCTCAAAGGCAGTGAGTACTGGAATAAGATTGTAGAATTGAAAAATAAAACCTACATTAAACGAACGCCAGTGGGCTAGATCGGTTTCGGAAAGTGTTGTAATATTAATACCGTCAACTTCAATTGTACCATTATCCACGTGGTCTATTCCTGCGATGAGGTTCAGGAGTGTGCTTTTACCGGAACCTGAAGGGCCCATAAGTGCAAGATACCCTCCATTCCTGATTTCAAGTGAAATATTTTCCAGTACCCGTATTATCTGAGTATTCCTTTGATAAGACTTGTATACGTTATTAATTGATACAATGAGTTCCTTGCTCTGCATTTACTCCTCAATGATTTTTACTTTTTTCCCATTTTTTAATCTGTCCATGGGAGAAAGTGCTATTCTGTCTCCTGTTTCAAGTCCCGATATGATTTCGACCATTTTATCGAGTCTTCTGCCTGTAGTAACCTTTTTTTTCTTCACACGGTTACCCATAAGAAGATATACTGCATCATATCCGTCGTTTGTAACGAGAGCAGAAGCAGGTACGGCTCTAACTGGTGTATGTTCGTTTTCAGCAATTTTTCGCTTGAGAAATGCTACCTTGGCACTCATTTCCGGAAGGATGCTGGATTCTTTATCTAAAAATGCGACCTTGACCAACACTGATGCCTTACTCCTGTCGGCTGTAGGCACGATCATGTGTACTTTCCCTCGAAATCGTTTGTCCGGTAATGCATCCAGTTGAATTTCACACGGTTGATCGGCCTTAACCTGTTCTATGTTAGATTCGGAAACATCTACCTCAACTTGCAGTGAGTCCATGTCAGCAATTGTTACTACAGATGCACGTGCGTTGGCTGCAGCACCCACAGGTGTTACGATATCGCCTATATCTGCATTTTTTGTAAGAACAACTGCATCAAATGGTGCCCGTAAAAGGCTATATTCAAGATTGACTTCAGCTTCTTTTAATGCTGACCCGGATGCTTCCAGTGCTGACTTTCTGGCAGCAACAGCCGCATTGGCGCTTTTGTGTCGCGCTTCCGAAATATCGTATTCAGATGCAGAAGCAACCTCTTCTTCCAATAACTCTTTAATTCGGTTAAAGGCAAGAACCGTTTCTGTGAGTTCGGCTTCTGCCTGGTCAAGTTCAAAACGGGCAACTTCCCTGTTTGCTTTTGCTTTATCAAGTGCTGCCACAACATCCTTGTTTTCCAATGTTGCAATGATATCTCCTTTTTTTACTATACTTCCTTCCTCCACGAGAAGGGATTCAAGCCAGCTGGTAATTTTCGAGGAAACGGCAGATCTACGCTGAGCTACTACGTAACCACTTGCATTGAGCAGAGTAAACGTTTGAGAAGGGTATATTGTAGTGACGTTGGTAACCTCTACCTTGGTAGAAGGCCTCAAGACACCTGTCGCATACAAAATCCCGGAACCGGCAGAGAGTGAAAGTATAATAAGCAATAAAAAATACTTTTTTCGTTTTTTATGATGTGTCTGGTATTTTGTCCTGTCAATCCGAAGCCGTGAAAGATCATCAGTGCTCATAAATCTATTTTGTTCTCAAAAGAGATAGTTATACCCATCACGAATTGGTTTTCGGTTTTCATTACCAGATTTCACCAGAACTTATAGATTTTTCTCAATCACAAAATCCTCGACTTAGCATTGCTAAGCCTCTGGTTTTGTTCAATCGACAAATCAAAATTTCAGGCAAACTCCTGCCCTGAAATTCCTAAAACAACTTCGTAATGGATATACAACAATTTTCTCAACTTAAATCCTCCCCTGACCTCTTTATCAGCGAAGAGGAATCGGATTTTCAGGGGTTAATTCATTTCCGTTCTGCTTATTTAATCTAACCATACTCATGTATGTACTGCAAGAGTAAATTTAATGTCATAACGAACACTTTTAAGTCCTTTATTGTAAAGCATATGCCCAGTTGATAACTCAGGAGATGGGGGAAGCCAGTTACGGATGCGAGAGCTGAGGTTGAAAAGTGTACCGGAACGGCAGAATTTTATGCGGAAAAGAGTGAAGAGTAGCTGCAGGATGATTATCTTTTCTGTTCATATCATTTGGGTGGCCTGCCTGTGCGCGAACCGGAAAATTCGGTTGGCTAAAACTCCCGGTTCGTACATGTTGGCAATACATTCCAGACTATTCAATAATGATTCAAAATCAGATAGGGAACTTATTAAAAACTACGCTTCCTCTTCACGAAGGGCGGTACCGATATTAAGCAGTTCAGGGGCATTTTCAAACGTGAGGTATTCAACAGGTTCATCGTGAGGATTATGAAGCTGGTGCCATGCCCAGACAGGTACTTCAAAGATATCACCTTCTTCATAATCTATTTTATGCCCCTCTATTTCCACATAACCTTTTCCCTTGGTAATAATTGATATCGCGTGATAAGTATGTCTGTGCTTTCTTCCTTGAGATTTGGGTGTTATTCCGGAGAAAGTAACACTATACCTTGTTGATGGCAAATCAGCCATTGCAATAGGATGTCGTCTCTCAGCAGAAAAATCTTTGTCCACACCTGTTTTTCTTACCTGTCTATGGATCAACGAATTCATATCTTCAGGAAGCTGAGGTGTAAGGTTTTTCGGGACCTTTGGAAAATCTTTTGACGTAAACATAGAGTATCTCCTTTTAATTAAAGTTGTTAATGACTTAAACCACATACGCTTTGACTTTGTCTAAAAATAGCAGAAACACCAGGTTTGTCTGTTTAGCAGTACAAAAATTCTGCCTTAAAAGTATTGTCTATTTTAATTTACCTTCATTAGGTGTGCTTAAAGAAAGGAATATACAACATGAATAGACATTATAAAATGATATCACACACATAAACTGAATGCAAATACGATATGGATATTTGTTGCAAATGGATATTCTTTACAGGTACAAAATAAACAGAGAAAGTACGGCTTATCCAGATAACGGGATGTGATTTAAACAATACAGGTTTGTTTCCTTAAATAGAAAATGTTATAATAAATTTCAAAATGTCTTTTTTATTTTACAACAAAGATTGAAATGTTTGCTTCCATATAATTTATATTTGAAAGGAAAATGCCATGAAAATGTTGCTTTTTACTGCTTTATTGTTACTTTTGTGTTCCCATAGAGTTATTGCGGAACCAGAAATGGTGTTTGTCAAAGGTGGATGTTTCAAGATGGGAGATATTTTCGGAGAAGGGGACAGACATGAAAAGCCCGTACATGAGGTATGTGTAGACAATTTTTATATTGGAAAATATGAGGTGACACAAAGGGAATGGGTAGAAATAATGGGTAAAAATCCATCTAATTCTCAATATCGTGATGACTGCCCGGTAGAGAATGTGAGTTGGAAAGACATTAGAAAGTATTTAGTTAAACTAAAGAAAAAGACTGGCAAGAAGTACCGATTACCAACAGAAGCGGAATGGGAATATGCAGCGAGAAGTGGCGGTAAGAAGGAACTCTGGGCAGGAACCAGCAATACGGTTAATTTAAGAGCTTATGCATGGTTTAGAGATAATTCACATAAACAAACACACCCAGTAGGTATGAAAAGACCAAATGAACTCGGTATATACGATATGAGTGGGAATGTACAAGAGTGGGTTTATGATGCATACGATGCGAATTATTATCAAACAAGTCCTGATGATAATCCAAAAGGAGTCCCATATGAACCTAACATTGTACGTGTTTACCGTGGTGGTTCCTCGTTAAGTGACCCATGGATGCTACGTACAACCAACCGTGCCAGGAATAAGCCATATGTCAAGGGCCCCATGCTTGGGTTTCGTCTGGCACTTTCCGTCCAGTAGTTATGTACTAGTACTATAATTATTCCAGACCACATCGCTATTTTGCTGGTGTGGCAATTTGGTTAACGAACTCTTCTATTTTTGGTTTGTAGATATCAGAGAAATTATGCAGATCATTTAAATGAACTCCGTCTGGTAAGGCCAGAGTGTATAAATCAAGATGTTTTTGTTGTATAAAGACATTATCAATAAATGAGGGCGGTACCAGAGGATCTTTCCCGCCGCGAACAGATAAAACTGGAAATTTTTCGGGTAACGATTCTATATGAGTAAAAATATGCTTTTCAAAATTTCTTCCAAAACTATAAAAACTAATCATGGAAACTGCTAATCGTAATAGCTTATTTGAAACATGTGACTCTTGGGTAAAGTACCCCCATGAAATTTTCCAACCCAGTCCCGAAAAGGGGCCACCATCACATACTATACCAGCAATGTCTTTTCGTTTTTTCTGGTACAATGCCTGAAAAACAGAAAAAATTGGCATCGAAAAACAAAATACTATTTTGTCACCGTCTATTTTATCTAAACCATCATTGATTTGCTTTTCCCAATACCCAATCATTCCGGTTTTTAAATTTTTTAAACTAGTTATATCATAAAGCAAATTTTTGTTTACCCATGTGAGGGGAATGACACTGGCATTAAAGCCTAGTGAATTTACAAAATAAACGTGAGCTTTTAACGATGCAATCTTAGCTCCGTACCAGGGAATTAAAACTACGGATTCTTTAAATAGAGGTTTTTTTACATTATAATTTATTTTTATGCCCCGTGAAATTTGCACTTATTTAGTTTAATTCAGGATTTATTTAAACCATCTTTAATTTTCTTACCAGGTCATGACTGATAATTGTTTGAAATGCACCGCGGAGCAGAGGGTCTTCTGAAAAATAACTTTTTTAGTTTGTCCGCTTGCATTGAAAAATACTCGGTTGGCTGTTCAGCTACAACGCTTGCATTTATTGGCTCTGATGTCAAAAAACTTAGTTCACCAACGAACTGTCCTTCTCCCAGCCTGGCGAGGCAATTTCCATTTTTTTCGACAACCAGTATTCCAGAAGTGATTAATAAAATTCTATCTAAAACTACTTTTTCCGGAAAGACACACTGGCCTTTTACCGCGACCTTCCATTCCCCTATATTCAGCAATTTAGAAAACTTCCAGGGACTTATAGAGCGAAAAATAAGGTTGTACAATGATTGTTCTTTTTCTGTAAAATGTACGGGTCTTCTCTCCTGATGGAGAAGATAAATGCGGTAAATATTGATTAAAGAAAAAAGAATATTCCAACAAATTGGTGCCCACAATGGTTGAGGTTGAAAATAAAAATATGGTATGAGAAAACACATTGCAAGCATTGTAAGAAGTCGTAATGCAAAGATATCTTTAACCGAGTAAGAAAAAAAATAGAGGATGTTTGCAATATGAATGAGATAGTCCATTTTTCACCACTTACCGCAATACGGTGCGGTATCTTTCATCAGAAGCAGATAAATAGAATCAACGAGGTCAGTCATTTCTGCATATTCAGTTAGACTTTTATTCCGATGACAGAAAACTATTCGTTGATCTTGATCTAATAAAATAGTGCCACCTTGTTGAAGTAGATCTCCTTCAAGAGAGTTTTGAAAATGTCCGTGAATTACTGCGCGAATAATACCGCGAACTGCGTTCCATCCAAACGTCGCCCATATTGAACGCCTCATTTCAACCGCACGGTATGACTGTAGTGAAGGGTCTGTTACAATAACAACTTGACTATCTTCAAGTTTATAGCGTTCTATAAAACCCTGAATATACTGAAATTTTCCATTTCCAATAAGTACAATTTTCAGACCAAGTGATTCGAGTTCTGCCAATCGGTTTGTTAACTCCGCCATCTGTACACTACAACCAATACAGCCGAAATGTCTCAGGAATATAATGAGCGTAGCTCTCTCTCTGCACAACACGGAACTCATTCTAATGGACTTGCCATTCTGGTCTAGAACTATTAACTCAAGAAAATTACTTGGAAGTTTTTTGTCAATCTTCATTCTTCTCATGTAGACCTTTGGTAGCTTTTTCTATTGCACTGTTTTTGAATTCATGTAGATTGGGTAAAGTTCCACAACACCCATCAATAATTGCAATAAGTATAGTGTCATTCTGCTTCGCTTAAAGGATTATACCAAAAAGAAAGACCGAAAAGCAGATAATCTTAAGTAGTAGTATAAAATTATAAAGATAATGTATTCAAAACTTATGAAAAGTTACAATGTACACAGGTGCAAAGATTATTCTCTGGCTTCAAGTTCTTCCATGATAAGTTTAAATGAATCCGGGATGGAATCAGGCTTAAGCAAGCAGCCTATTTCTACAGGTGGGAATATCTGATCGTATCGTACTATGCGGTTTAAGTCGACTCTCCGATTGACATGGCGCCTTTCTATTTTTTCCACGGAATCCAATCCTGCAGCAGCCACCATTTCCACAAGAGTTTTCACGGTTCCACCATGGTAACTCGCTACCCGGTTCGTTTTGTTCTTCACATTTAATCCCTTTACCAACTCGGGCTTTTGTGTCGTAATACCAGTGGGACAGGTGTTTTTATTGCATTCCAGGGCTTGTATGCATCCAAGCGCCAACATCATGGCACGGGCACAGTTACATGTGTCGGCACCCAAAGCCATAGCCCGAAACATATGAAAACCAAAAACTATCTTTCCGGAAGCAATTACTTTTATCTCTCTTTTCAGATCGAAACCTCTTAAAGTATCTACTACGAAAGCAAGTCCGTCTCTCAAGGGCATACCTACGGCATCAGTAAACTCCATAGGAGCGGCTCCTGTACCCCCTTCCCCTCCATCTACGGTAATATAGTCTGGTTTAATACCGGTACTCAGCATTGCCTTGCATAAGGCAATGAACTCACTCTTTTTCCCTACGCACAGTTTAAAACCAACAGGTTTTCCACCAGAAAGTTCACGAAGCTTCTGGATAAATTCCATCAATTCCACCGGATTAGTAAAGGCAGTATGGAATGGTGGTGAGTTCACTCTTTTATACGGTTCTATTTGCCTCATTTCAGCAATTTCAGGAGTATTTTTTTCCGCGGGCAAGATACCGCCATGACCTGGTTTTGCACCTTGTGAAATTTTAATATCTATCATTTTTACCGTTTTGCCGCAGGCATTTTCAGCAAAATTCTCGGGAGAAAAATTACCTTCTCTGTCACGGCATCCAAAATATCCTGTACCGATCTGCCAGATCAGATCACCACCCGGCCTGAGATGGTATTCGCTGATGCCTCCTTCTCCGGTGTTCTGAGCAAACCCTCCGATTTTTGCCCCTCCATTTAGCGCCAAAATAGCACTCTTGCTGAGTGAACCATAACTCATGGCAGAGATGTTAAGAATACTTGCGGAATATGGTTGTTTACAATCCCGGCCACCTATCATCACTCTGGGTGATTGATCAAGCTTTTCACCGTCTAAAGGGTAAATGGAATGCTCCATCCACTCGTATCCCGTTTTATAAACGTCCTGTGGGGTACCAAAGGCTTGTGTGTCCAGCTCTTTTTTTGCACGCTGATAAATAATAGATCTGAATTTCCGGTGGAAAGGCCGGCCTTCGGAATCGGACTCAATGAAGTACTGGTTTACTTTCGGCCCCATACTTTCAAGTATATAACGTCCTCTCCCGAGCAAGGGAAAATTACGCTTTATAGCATGTCGGGTCTGAAACATATCATATACCCCCATCAGAATCAAGGGGCCGAAGATGATAAATGCCCAGAGCATCGGCGGCCAGAACCACCCTATGCCACCAAAAACAAGAATAATGGCAATACTATGAATGATAAATTGTTTTCGCATTTTATTAATAAAATACCAATATTACTAACCACTCACATTGAATTATGAAAAAGAAAATACGGAAAGAGCTTCAAATGCTACGATACCAACAATCAGTGGCAACCACAAGAATGTATTTGTAGGAAGCATCTTTCTATTAATAGCCATATGCTAAATTTACCTGACAGTTTAAATATCTTAAATAGAACGATAAATATAGTGTGGGTATATTAAATTGCAGTATTGCCCTGCTCACCTGTGCGGATTCGGTATGCGTTTGATACGTCGGAGACATATATCTTTCCATCTCCAAGGCTTCCGGTTTGAGATGATGAGATAATGGTCTGTACAACTTTATCTAAGGTTTCATCCGCAACGAAAAGTTCAATCTTTATCTTTGGCAGTAAATCCATCCTGTATCTCTCTGTCTTATATACTTCCCGTACGCCTTTCTGACTACCGTGTCCTTTTACCTCTATGACTGAAATCCCTGTATATCCCTCTTCCTCAAGGGCATCTTTGGTTGCGTCAAATTTCTCGTGGCGAACGAATGCCTCAACTTTTTTCACAAGGTTTTCCTCCTTCTTTAAAAACTTTCCATGTAATAATGATTGTTACGATCTAACTGTCTGTTTGAACATAAGCTCTAGCTTTACTTGGTTAAATTAATCTAATTCCTGATATTGAATCAGTTCATTAGTTATAGTGGCTATTATCAGATCTTTTCCCCACTATCAAAGCGGTCAAGGTTCATCACCTTGGTCCAGGCATGAACGAAGTCGTGCACAAACTTTTCTTTCGAATCATCAAATGCGTAGACTTCTGCAACCGCACGCAACTCGGAGTTTGCACCGAAGATCAGATCAACAACAGTTGCTGTCCATTTAAGCTTACCTGTTTGGCGATCAATCCCTTCATAAATACCCTCAGATTTGTCTGCCTTTTTCCACTTCGTGGACATATCAAACAGGTTCACGAAAAAATCATTGCTCAAAACTCCAGGCCGGTCGGTAAACACGCCATGCTTAGAGTGACCGGAATTGGCATTCAGCGCACGCATACCGCCCACCAGAACCGTCATCTCAGGAACGCTCAGATTTAACAGGCTTGCCTTTTCAATCAGCATATCTGCCGGGGAACGATAGTTATCCTTACCGAAGTAATTCCGGAATCCATCTGCTGCAGGCTCAAGAACGGCAAAAGATTTTACATCGGTCTGTTCCTGTGTTGCATCTGCACGGCCCGGTTTGAAGGGGACTAAGACGTCAGAGCCTGCATCCTTTGCCGCTTTCTCTATGGCGGCAATTCCACCCAGGACAATCAGATCAGCAACAGAAACTTTTGTATTATCAGAGCGTGCGTTATTGAATTCTTTCCGGATTTCTTCCAGGCGCTTCAGTACCTTCGCCAGTTCTTCCGGGTTGTTAACTTCCCAATTTTTTTGTGGCTCAAGTCGCAGACGTGCTCCGTTTGCACCGCCACGCATATCGCTGCCGCGAAAGCTGGCAGCTGATGCCCAGGCGGTTCTCACCAGCTCCCGCACAGTCAGACCCGATTCAAGAATTTTAGATTTCAGATTATTAACGTCTTGTTCACTAATCAACTTATGATTGACTTCTGGAATGGGATCTTGCCAAATCAGTTTTATGCCCGGAACATCCGTGCCGAGATAGCGTGCACGTGGCCCCATATCACGGTGCGTCAGTTTAAACCAGGCTCTGGCAAATGCATGTTCAAAATCTTCCCTATTCTTCAGGAAGCGCTTCGCAATCTTACTATATTCAGGATCACGTTTCAGAGCAAGATCCGTGGTAAACATAATCGGATGATGAAACTTACCATCAATGTGCGCATCAGGCACCATTTCAGGAGCAGTTTCATTTGTCGGAATCCACTGAATCGCACCGGCAGGGCTCTTTGCCTGCTTCCATTCGAAGTGGAATAAATTCGCCAGATACATCATAGTCCACCTATCTGGTGCAGATGACCATGCGCCTTCTAACCCACTGGTGACTGTATCTTCGGCATTGCCCTTACCACATTTGTTTTTCCAGCCGAATCCCTGTTCTTCAATAGGCGCACCGGCAGGCTCGACTCCTACGCATTCAGACGGATCATAAGCTCCATGCGCTTTACCGAAAGTGTGCCCTCCTGCGATGAGTGCCACAGTTTCTTCGTCATTCATCGCCATGCGGCCAAAAGACTCACGAATAGCCTTTGCGGCTGCAAGCGGATCATGGTTTCCTCCCGGCCCCTCCGGATTTACGTAGATAAGACCCATCTGAACCGCAGCAAGAGGTCCTTTTAATTTCCCGTCTTTGTCGCGGCGTTTAGCATCAAGCCACTTCGTTTCAGGGCCCCAATAGACCATGTCAGGTTCCCAGTCATCCTCACGACCACCCGCAAAGCCAAGGGTCTTAAAGCCCATATTTTCCATCGCAACATTGCCTGCTAAAATCATCAGGTCTGCCCATGAAATCTTTTTTCCATATTTCTGCTTGACCGGCCAAAGCAACCGCCTTGCTTTATCAAGGTTTGCATTGTCAGGCCAACTATTGAGAGGATCAAAACGCTGTTGGCCCCCTCCAGCTCCGCCACGCCCATCAAGTGTGCGGTAGGTACCTGCGCTGTGCCATGCCATACGAATAAATAAGGGGCCATAGTTTCCGTAGTCTGCCGGCCACCAGGCCTGTGATTTGGTCAACAAGGTATCAATATCCTTCTTCAAGGAATTAAGATCGAGCTTTTTAAATTCTTCTGCGTAGTTAAACGATTCACCATAAGGATTTGACTTTGTATCATGCTGGCGGAGAGGGCTGAGATTCAGCTGCTCAGGCCACCAGAATTGGTTTGGCTTTGCTTCGCCTTTACTCAAATCAGAGTTTACCATTGCTTCTGCTACTTCCTTCATCTTTGCTTCGGCCTCCACCTTAGCTGTCGCTTCTTTTTCTGCCTCGACTCTTGCTTGAGCTACTGTCTTTTCCTTCTCTTCGGTCTCTGCTACCGCTTTAACCTTAACCTCTTCCTTTGCCATTGCTGTAGTTGAAAGCGAAAAAACCATTAAACCTGCCATAGCTGTAGTAATTAATAAGTTACGTTTTTTCATGGTTAATATTCTCCTTTCAGGTTCCAGGTAAACTTGCATTGTTATGTGGTTTTCTCTAATGCTTATGCTCAGGATAGTAAGATGACAGGGCCTCAATGCTATCATTTAGTTTTGTCGCATATTCCACATCAGCATTTTGCTTGGCTTTCATTGCTGCAATAATTACTGCATGGTGCTTTATTAAACGTTCAGCATAGTCTTTTTGATTCGGTTTGACCCGTTGTGTCAAAAAGTAGTTACTTATTGTAGAAATGATATTTTGTGCATGTTTTTCTTTATTCACCACCCAGCGAACTATTTGGTTTTGAGATTGCGCATCTGACTTACGTGCCAACTCAGCAATCAACTTTGCTGACTTTTCTATGGTAGCGGCATCTTCAAACATTGATTGAACTCGTGCATTGTCATCATAGATTCCACATGGGATCTGGCAATGAGAATGAGCACGTTGAGTTAAAACCATACTGGATACTACAATAGTTAAGGCAATTAATAACATTACATTTCTAAACCTTTTCATCATTGGTTCCTCCTTTTATTGACATTACTTTTAGAATATAAACAACCAGGATGTATAGACCTGATTCTCATCTATATTCACATAAATATAAAATGTTCTTCTGTTGCTTCTGTATATTGAAAGATTTTATAGCATATCTGAATTGTTTCAAGCTTTATATCAAAATAGCATAATCAAGTTAATATTTGCGAGTAACAAACTCTTTTTTAATCATGAAAATCTCATCGATTTAATTTCCAATCATAGTAAATATATTCAAAGGCAAGATCTTTAGACTTCTGCCTGAGAAACTCTCGTGTCTTCTCCTCAGCAAGATAATCAAAAATGAAATCAATAACACCTGATCTACCGCCAAAATCTGATTCATACCAGCGGAATATTTCAGAAAGCATAATTTTGTCTTGCTCAGGTAAGACAACTACTTCCGAGGAATTGACAAAACTCATCGCAGCTTCACTCAGTTGATCATAGATTTTTTTCGAATCATAATAGTCAATGGGAGGACAAGATCGCGAGCCACATACCATTGCAAAGTGAATACGGGGATCCTCTGGAAGAATGACCCATTTTCTTCGTTTATCCCTGTGACCGAACTGCTTAAAGGGACGGAACCAGGGGCGCTTGTTTCCCCTTAGAATACCGTGTTCTATATCATCCGGGGAAAACAGGTATCCTCCAATATCGTACTTCACAGAGCTGAAGAAACCAGGAACCTCTTTTACAGACTGCCGGATGCCAAGTTTTGTGATACCATCTACAACAATCGTATTGTAAAGGTTTACCCAGAAAGCTATTTTTTCACGGTGACCCAATAAACTGGAAGGATCGAATTTTTGAAGACCATTCGAAAGAAGACGATAGGTACGATATGCATCTGAATCAGCAAGCTTATGGTAATCGACACGGCCTCGCGTTGTATCGTAAAACATATCCCTGAGTCTCCTGATACTTTGCATGAGTTCAGAACTAAGATTTTTATCAGGTACATCAGACATATACTTGCCATCGTTGAGGACTGTACCTCTGGATATTTCTGCTTTCAATTTTTTTGCCAGCCCAACACCCTCCTTTTTCTGAGAGGCATAGAATTCTTCTACGATATCAATGAACAGAGCTGCTGTCCAGCTAAAGTTGTCTGTGCCGTATCCGGTACCATCAAATGAATCAAAATACTCATGAAACCCATGTCTTATCGGAAGTTGGATCAGATCTTTTTGAAGAGAATCGGCCTTCAAGGTATATCCGTATCTTCTTAAGCCGTGGGCTAACATCCAGTTTATATTTATCCAGACTGGACCTCTCCAGTAATTAGACCGGTCAAAACCTTCTTTTTGAGTATCGTAATTGGGAATCGTGAAACAATTATCCTGATTGAGTGCACAGAATGACGTTGAATTCATTCTGTTGTAAATCTTTTGAGCCTGTTCGCGTGTTGCCGCGCCGGCAAAAATAGGTAAAAAGCCCGCAGACGTATCCACTTCAATAAATCCATCGACAACAAGATCATATGCATCAAATACATCGTGTTCTTTCTGCCATAACTTATCCCTGATAGCTCCAGCTGTTTTTTCAGTCCACTTCTTTGGTGTTTCCGTATCCTCACCGATCAATTCAGCAATATGAACAAGCGATTCATTCGCACGACAGAGGATTGAGTTAAATAATGGGTCCTGAATAAGAAAGGGACAGTCTGTGCTGATGCGGGCTTCGTCGTATTCGTTTTTACGAAAAAGATCAACCAGATATACGTAGCGGTCATAGTCATCATCACTGGGACGCATCTTTGGATCGACACCGTGTTTTAGGTCTTTTCGTTCATAAGAGGGGAGCAGTGTTTTGTCTACTGTTATTCGCTTGAGAGGTACGTCCCACGTCGGTGAATTGTCGATCCCTGATTCCCATGGATGCCGGATATAAACAAGCCCTTCATTTTTCGGATCTCTCTCCCGATACAGATACTCATGAAGCTTCAATAGCCTGGGGTAGATGCGTTTCAGGAATGGAAGGACCAGCTGGAGTTTCCTCGCGTTCATGTATATTTTTTCAGCGGCAATAGCATGCACAGGCGGCATGGTAATTCCAGAGGTGAGATGTGTCTCAGGAGCATGGGGAGATAATTCTGTTAACCAGAAATCGGGTTCAGGAAAGTAATGACCGAGGGCCTCTCGATTGAAAACGATCTGAGGAACCATGCCATTGGACCATTGCGCCTTGAATAGTGTTTCTACTTCCTGAATAGCCCGTTCAGTATCATAGTGTGACCTGCCGATGGCAATAAAGGCGGAATCCCAGTTCCACTGGTGCGGGTAAAGGAAAGGTGAGGGCTTTGTTGATGAACCCAACCAGTTATCATCGAGAATTTTTTTAGCCTTCTCAATATAATCAAAAAATATGCGTGACATATGGTCAGCCCCTGGTTTTTTTTCTTTACCCTTTTGTTATTAGTTTGTAGATAGACTAAAACCTTCACTGATTTGCTTTTCACAATCATTCCAGATTTTAATTTTTTTCCAAACTAATAATAAAAAGCAGGTACGCAAAGTTTTTTGCAACACCCACCTTCATGAGGAGGCTTAAGGTAGATGCAGACCGTACGCACCCGCTTTATAAAAACAGGTCCGAAAGGCTCATTTACACCGTACAAACTTCCCTCTCATAACATAAACCGTTAAAAGGTCGCTTGCAGGTCTTGCGCACCTGACATAATATATAACAATGTTTTAATTAATTTGGTTCCTCAAACCATGAAAATTAAAAATTGATGATTTACATATAATGATTGTTTGAATGTGTTAAGTGATGCGATGAGCTACAAGGGGAGTATTCCCATTTTTTTGTAAATTTATTTAACGAGTCGGAGACTTTTCCTAGATTTTTTGTTTTTAATTCTTTCTTGGTCGTCTTTTTTGTATTTTTCGATAATTTTATCGTACGTACCGTTATATTTCGCACATCTGATCTTGAGCATGTTATTAGCATTTTGGGCATACCACCAAGCTCCTGATCGTTTAAGCCTTGTATGGCTAATGAATTTATTAGCGCTTTCAATCGCACCGCTACCAATGTGATACCCTCCTCGCTTGGTGGTATCGTAATGCATCTTTTCGCAATGATTTGTAAGGTAGGTATAAAACTTATCAATTTTATCCTGAACCTCTTGAGTTTGCGCTTTCATCTTTCCAAGACCGCCAAGCACATCTTCGTGGTCGCCAAAATGTATTCTTGTCAAAGTCGCCTCGCACCACTGGCGAGACTCTCTTGTCTCTTTTCCATAATGTGCGTTACCCACACCATGTACATACTCTGAGCAATGGTAGTAGTCGAGGATTTCTTTTGCTGAGGGAAATATCTCTTTGCAACGGTTCCAAATCCAGTGAGCTCCGTCTCCTATGATTCCCAAGCGTATCTCCGCTTCGGGGATAAGACCTGCCTCCTTGATCTTCACTAGATCTTGAGCTAATTCGTGATCTTCGCAGACCTGATGCCAGCTGATTAAATGATTAATGCTTGTACCATCGATGAGATAAAGCCTAAAACCTTTAATCTCTTTCCATTCTCCTTTTCCTCTTTTCTCTTTGCGGCGGTGAGGGCTGGGCTCTGGACGCATCGGGCCGTGGGCTCCATCCAGGGCGAGCATCATAATGGGACGACGAAACTTATTCTTTGAGATGTTTTCTATCTTTTTGTGAATCTCTTCTTTAGACGGACAGATATCTAAAATCCCCACTTCCTGACCTATGGTATTCGTGGCCTCATGCATATGATGTTCGCTTAGCTTTACACCAGTTATCCTCTCGTAGGTCTCGCTGGCCGTCTCATAAGCGGTTTCGCTAGACAACCAGGCTTCAACATCCTGTATATCATACTGTTTCGAGGATCGAGACAACCCAAGGGCTTCATCTAATGGATAATTTCCAAAACTGCACGCTCTGCAATAAAAATAAGGTCTCTCCAATTCAAATTGACCCGCAAGGGTCTGGATTGTCCTGGATAATTTGTCGTGCCTTTGCATGCTTTTGCCGCAATCGGGGCAGTCACAATTTTGCTGATTCAATAAATGACCGAACTTCCTCTTTATCAATCCAAGGATCATCTGACCCAATATTTCGGATCTTTCCTGAAAAACAGCTTTTGAGATTTCTCCTAAATCTTCCATTGGGTACTCTCGCTCAATCTTGTCAAGTCGCTTGTCCAAAAAGTCATAAAATAAAGTTCTCCAGTTCTCTGATGACTCTGCTTTTCTCGCCGCAAAACCCAAAAATATCTCCTCTTAAAATATTTCTATTGTTCCCTGACTATATCCATCGCAGAGAGTAACGCCTGGCGCTCTAATATTGGCATTGATTGAAGTCTCGCCGTCCACCTTTGTGTTTTTCTCTTTATCCGTTCTCGTTCACGAAAGTTATTGCCAAGATAACGATATTCATGTACTTCCACCGGAATATTATAGTTCATCCATAGCCACTCTGTCGCCACACCATGGTGACAGGCCGCCTGATAACTATGTGTATGCCATCCCTTCGAGACTCTCTGTATAAAAGCGACTCATAACCGGATATCATCACCATGCAAGGAAGTGATTTCAATAATTCCAAAAGTACCGTGTGGACTTTATGGCTATATTCATATTTATAGAGCCGACCACTCTTCCTTCTTGTCTCACGAATGTACGGTGGGTCACAATATATCAGCTCGTTGCCAGTGAAAGGATAATCATTCAGATAATTAATTGCGTCATCATGGACCAATTCAAAACCTGGTGGTTTAACATTCGTCCACATTTCAACAACATCCTGGTCTAATTCTATCCCAATATTACTTCTGGCAGGACGTTTGTTCCGCATAACTGCGCCACCGCCCAAATGTGTCTCTATGTAGACATCATGGGGTGGCATAAGATTGATTAACTTTTGGAATACTCCTCCTTTGCCTCCTGGATAATTCATAAAAGCAGTATCGCTGAAAAGAAAGAGGATGTCAAGATGTTTTTTTATATTTTACAAAATAATGAGAATACTCCCAGCTACAAGTAATAACGCTTTCATAAATAATTCCTAAGATTAATATGTTGTTTTAAATAAAAAGGTTCTGCTAACAAGTGGAGCAAATTGTTGGACGAAGCCGCTATCGCGGAGAACAAAATCGGAAATTTATTATATAATGTAACCTCACACCCTCAACGGGAGGGTGAATCTATTAACAAATAGGAGGTTACAGGTCTATGAAAACATTATCTCAATCCGATTTCAACAAAAATTACCAAACGCATCTAAAGCACCTACGCTTGAAAGGACTCCGGCCAAAAACAATCGAGGCTTATTCACGTGCCATCCGACGGATCGGTGATTATTTTGACAATCAGATACACGATCTATCTGAACAGCAACTACTTGACTATTTTTCCAATCTCCTCAATACCCATTCATGGAGCGCAGTCAAATTAGACCTCTACGGACTAAAGTTTTTCTACACTCATGTGCTTCATAAGCGTTGGGAGCAAGTAAATCTTATTAAACCACCCAAAACGCAACGTTTGCCCGATATTGTCACCATTAATGAAGCCCACCAACTTTTCCAGGTGACGAGAAAACTCAGTTACCGGGCCTTCTACGAGGTTCTTCACAGTCTTGGTTTCCGCCTGGGTGAAGGACTACGTCTTGAGGTTAGCGAGGTAGATTCTCAGCGAATGCGGGTGCATATCCGCGATAGCAAAGGCAATAAAGACCGTTTCGTACCCCTGGCAAAGGTAACCCTGAATGTCATACGCCGTTTTGGGCTTGTTCATCGCACTCCACTCTTTATATTTCCAGGCCGTCATGGGGGCTTGAAATCAGCCCACCTGGCAAAAACACCTCGAATAGAAATGGCGTTCAGGCCACTCTGCGTAAGGTAGCCCGGGAGTGTGGAATTAAAAAAAAATTACACCACACAGTCTGCGACACAGATACGCAACCCATCTGATTGAGGCGGGTGTTGATCTGCTTGAAGTACAAAAAATCCTCGGCCACCACAGTATTTTAACCACTGCCAAATATACCCACCTGACCTCTCATACAAATCGTAATGCCTTGCAATTAATTAATGATTTGATGAATGGTTTTTCCATAGAATGGGGGAATGTTATATGATATCTCTCTCCTCTATAATTGAGACCTTCATTGCTGACTTTATCACTCTTTATCATGGTTCGATCCTGCCAAGTCAATTCAAAGCCCTGGCAGCCATGAAGGATTGTCGCACTACGCAAAGCCGCGTCATGCTGGTCCAATGTAATGACTGTGAAAAACAGGTTTTTGTACCGCACTCCTGCGGTAACCGCAATTGTCCTCATTGTCAGAGTCATGAGTGTCAGCAGTGGTTGGAGCGTCAACTGAAAAAAGAAGTGCCTGCTGACTATTTTATGCTCACCTTTACTATACCCAAAGAGCTTCGATCATTAGCATGGCAGCATCAACGCTTGCTTTACTCGATAATGATACAGTGTTGTTGGGAAACCGTAAAAACCTTTGTCCAAAATGACAGCGTATTACAAGGAAACGCTGGAGCCATCACTGTTTTGCACACCCACTCTCGCTCTCTCGATTACCACCCGCATATCCATCTGGTAATGCCAGCCGGGGCCATCAATCAGAAGAAAAAGCTTTGGAGCTTCAAAAAAAGCGAAGGAAAGACGCGGTACCTTTTCAATCACAAAGCGCTGGCTAAAGTGTTTCGAGCAAAAATGCTCGATGCCGTGAACAAAGCGGCTCTTACGCTTCCAGTTAATTATCCCAAAACATGGGTCGTCGATTGCAAATTTGTCGGCAACGGTGAAAAGGCACTGGTCTATCTTGGTCGTTATCTCTACAAAGGGGTCATTCAAGAGAAAGATATTATTACGTGCAAAGATGGTCAGGTGACCTTTCGTTACCAGGATAGTAAGAGCAAAAAAATGCTCACAAGAACACTTCCCGGCCCGCAGTTTCTCAGGTTGATTCTCCAGCATGTTCTACCCAAAGGTTTCAGGCGAACACGGAACTTTGGTTTCCTCCACCCTAATAGCAAACGCTTGATTGCATTGCTTCAGTACCTTACCGGTATCAACCCGAATAAGTCGTCAGCCTGGTTCAGAGAGCGTCCAAAGCTTACGTGCAAATGCTGTGGAGGAATAATGAAGATCATAAAAACGATGATACCTCCATCACACAAATCCAGGTCTTTCCCCTACAAGTTAACAAAAGAGGAGGCTGTTCTGGTTATGTAATCGAATCCGCTATGCATCTAAGATTTGCAAAAACGGCATTATCGGGTCGAGATGGCCCCCGTTTGCCCAAATTTGAGGTAAAATGGCCGAAAAACCATGTTCTGTAGCTCCTAAAGCATGACGACAGCAATTGAAAAATCCACTTCTTTGGCTTCATAGCTTCTGCGGTAAAAAAGAGAAGCAATCTTCATAAGATATTTTCTTATACAATGTTTAGCACCCAAACAACGGGCTTGTCCAACAAACGGTTCAGATTGTGGTTCGTCCCTCACACAATCTAACCTTATTCGTTAGACAACTACTCATGTTCTACATATATTAGTTTATTCGTATCAAAACCCAATGCTGCAGCTTTTGTTAAAAGGCGATCTTTTGTCTCTTCTTTGATTTTTGGGCTTCTCGCCAGAAGCCAGAAATAGGATTTGTTGGGACCGGATACAAGTGAATATTGATAATTCTCATGGTCAAGTTCAAACACGATATAAGAACCATAAAAGGGGCCAAAGAAAGAAACCTTCAGATAACCCTGATCAGACCCTTTTACAAAATAGGCCTTCCCTTCAGCTTCCTTCCATCTGTTTTCTTCAGCAGAATAACCGCGGTTTAATACTCTGACACCACCGTCATCCCGCAAACTGTAATCTGCTGTTATTCTGACCAGGCCTCGTTCAAATGAATGGTCCAGTCTTGCAATTTCGTACCATTTACCCAGATATTTTTCTAACTTGAAATTATCAACGGGCTGCACATTTTCAGGTATCCCAACACACCCCATCAAGAATAAAACCAATGCCATTGATATTTTTTTCATCACTGTTCTCAAGGAAAGTTGAAATTATCTTGCTTCTGTGTATATGCTTTAATCCAATCAATCTCAAGTTGAAATTCACCTGCTTGTTTATTGGATATCAGGAAACCAATCTGTTGAATTTCTTCAGGACGAATAGGTTCTACGTCTTCAAGAATACGCCCTCTGAAAACCGGTACACACTCATGAAATGGAATGGATACTTTCATCCAGGTATCAGCTTCTGTTGCGAACGGATATCGATAAGATACTCCATCGAGGCGGTCACTTGTTCGTAACCGTAATTGGTATATTCTCCCATCTCCTTTTACTCGAAGCAGAATCCCATTGTAGCCATCCAAATCATATGGACGAGGTATTGTTCGCGTTGATGCAAAGCCACCGTTATTCTCAAGAGAAACGGTTCCTTTAAAAATGGCTGTGTTGCTGTCGCTATAATCGATTTGGCTTTGTGAGAGCCCACCCATAACTCCATCGTTTAGAATCCGCCAATCTTCAGTTTCATCTGAATTATTGAAGTCAAATATGAGACATTCCTGATTATCCATGCTTTTGTATGCTTCTTTTGCCAAGGTTTCTGGTTTAAAAGATAAGAGTATTATTACAATTAGTGAAAAATAAAACATAACTCTTTTCATAGTTGAATACTCTATTATTCTGATAATAATTATATAAAGCGTGTCAATGGCACGAATAGAATAATGAAATGATTCCCGTAAAGATGTTATAACCATAAGATGAATATTTGTGAGGGTCAATCGTTTTCAGTTTCTTTTTTGCTTGAAAAGCTGCACTCTGATTATACTCCCTGTGTCTTGACAAGTAAATTGACAATAATTTTGGATTCATGGTATGTAAACCAGTCTTTTTTAAATTTCTCCCTAGCCAGCAAATATAGGTGATATCGCTCCTTATTTGAAAGAAGTTTCTGTCTCTTCGCTAAAATTTATAACTTCGTCTCTGATTGATTCAGGTGATATGTCCAGTTTAGATAAAATATATTTTTGAATAACATTCCATTCAGGAATTTGTGTTATCCTCAACTCAGGTTTTTGTGATAAGGGAATGAATTTGCCTGCATAAGGATAGGCATAGGTTGTTAAATATGCAACTTTGGAAGCCTCGTTTTGCTTAAGGTTTATCTTCATTGTCCCAAAATTTACTACTGTATCAGAAGCATCAATATTAATTCCGGAACTCTGATGTACAGGAAAACCAAAATTTCCTAGGGAATGGCGAAATTCAATCGATGAAATGTAATATTGACCTTGATCTAGTGGTATGTATACAAATCCATTTTCATCAAGTTTAAAAGCTCTGAGTTTTTTATCTGACCTTTCTTTAAAAAAGATGGTAAACCCTTCACTATTTCCTAAAGGTATGTCGTTATGAAGGAACACAAAACGTCCTGTGAGTATCTTCTTTCCATTTAAGTCAGAGGATTGCTTAATGTTTAATGCTGTTGTGCTGCAGCCAAACAGAAAAGTTGCCAGAGCTGAAAGAATCAGTATTTTTTTAAAAGACGCTATGACGGGACGTTTATTTTTATGAGAAAAATTCATAATTTCAGCCTCCATGATTTATATAAAAGGTTAATATGCTATTTGATTATTCAGGAATGAGATTCATTCTCTAAGACGTAAACAAAACGGAACTAAGTTTGTGTAATTGATATAATGAGTTCAGTTTTCAATAGTTTCCAAATTCTAAAATGAACTGATTTTTTCAATTAGATCAGTTTATTGAAAGCAGTTTAATTCTCCTCATTATTTAGAGACTTTGTATCTTGAAAAGTAAATCTACAATCATTTCAGACTCTTGTCTCCCAAACCATTTTTTCTTCAATTTGTTTTTAGCTAACCTGCGCATTTCAGTAACGGTTTCTTCCCAGTCCAGTCTAGATTTGCGTTCCATAAAAATCCTGTTTCCATCATGACATATCAGACATTTTTTAACTATTTTTTGAGCTACAACATCACCACGGAAAATCGATCCTCTTTTATTAAGATACTTTGCTATGACATATAGATCTTGGTTACGAAATAGCTCTGGAGCCTTATCTATCATCCTTTTTATAATTCTCAGCCACTCTCTTCTGGTTTTCTTTGTTATAAGAATTCTGTTTAAAGAGTGACACCCCGTACACCTGTCGATAACGAGCAATCGAGCATCAGCATATTTTTTCTTCTTAGGAAAAGAGGCTATTACATCATTTTTGGTTTCAAGGATTTATAGATTATCTGCTCTCCTTCATCAGGTGTTATCCAGTAGGGGCACTTCTGGACCATTCTGATGATACAGGATCTCCACTCTTTTCCAATCATATAAAAACAGCAAGGAAATAATCGGTCTTTCAGGAATATCTACCAGAAATCAAACCGATAATAAATATTACAGACCAGAGCAATGTACGTATCCAGTTTGTTAATACCAATCTTTTAATTACTTCAATTGACTTACCTTGCTTTTGTAGTCTTTTATGAGAAGGAACTGATAAGGCAAAAGTAGATAACCAGCAACATATTACCATGATTGCACCTGCACTCTCTAAAGCTTTTAGTTCTGTAAAACAGTTTTTATGGCTTATTAAACTTTCATAAAATACATAATAGAGAATGATAGTGCAGGTGACCGACCTCCATTTACAAGGAGATCAGTCACCTGCAATTAATTTATAAAGCTTTCATAAACTCGACAAGATCCTGCAACTCCTGGTTAGACAGATGTGATGTAATACCGTGCATATCAGTTGTTGTGCAAGTGTTATCAATAGTATTCATCAAAGTCTGCGCACTACCATCATGGAAATATGTACCTGAAGCGTAGATATCTCTCAATGTTGGAGTATCAAACTCTTTTACAAGATCAAGTCCGATAATTGGCACATCGTACTCTTCACTATAAGGCTCTACACCTGATTCAAGAACAGTAGTATTAAAAACAGCTCCAGGTGTTGTCCTGAAACCATCTCTACCGACTCTTCCGGTTCCGACATCATGAGTCTGAGCATCACTAAACAGAGCCCTTGGATTCTTAGGATCTCCAGGATGACACTCTATGCAGCCAACCTTTGGATCACTAAATACTTTCCATCCTCTTTTCTGAGCTTCAGTCAACGAACCATCATCATTTCTGAACGGACTTCCTGTGAACTCTAAAGACCTGATGTAAGCAATCAAAGCCTCAAGTCTTTCAGGAGAGAAATTCTCACTTCTGAACACAAATCCAGGGTCACGACCACATACCCTGTCAATTGATGATGTTGCACCAACGATTTCATCAGGATGTCCTGTGAAACCTTCGTGTCTGAACGGAGGAAGATACCTTCCACCCCTGATGTACTTCGTGTTCTTCCAGCTACCCCAACCTTCATCACCAAGGTCCCAGATCGTGCCTGTTGTCTGACCTCTTTCATAGTGGCAGCTTGCACATGAATACTCACCCTGCAGCGTCCATGATGCTTCATTAAACAAAAACTGTCCATATCGTACTAATTCACTCTTATATGGAGAGTGCTTCACTCTGTAATGTACTTCTGGAACTGTTAAAGGCTCACCTCTTTCGAGTGGCTCCCAATCAGGACCTGTTTTTATTGTAGCTATTACTACAGGCTCTTCACCTACCTGAATAACTGATACACTGTTTGTGAAATAGTTAGCAGTGTACAATGTTTTACCATCCGGTGAAAGAACAACTGAACTTGGACCCAGACCAACATTTACTCTGTCTACCAGATAGTCAATCATAAGAGTCAAGTCATTCTTCATATCGTCAAGCTCTTCTTGCGTGCTTGAAACAACGATGTCCAACAGCTTTTCCAGATCAAGAATTGTTATCCTGTGCATACTTCTAACACCTATAAAAGCATACTTTCCGTCTGGTGATACTGTTACACCATATGGATTTCCGTCATAGTTGTTGTGCTCATCAAGCGGCATACTTGCTACCTTACCACCTTTTTTTGTCTCTACAACTGCAAGGTTGTTAGAGAAAATCTGAGCATTTTCTGCTTCACAAACAGGCAACCAGTTCTTTGGCTGTTCCATTGTGACAAGAACGTACTTTCCATCAGGTGTGTACTCTACACCCCTCAGGTTACAACTCTGATAGATATTTCTGTGCTCAATAACCCTTCCTGTTGCAAGATCAACGAAATCAACACCCCTGTTGATCTTACCTGTTGTATCCAGGATTACAGCACCAGTTTTTCCATCAGGTGAGATAGCGATATCTCTTGGACCGTAATCAGTAGTTCTGATTTCACCTACTTTGTTGTTCATAGCGGTGTCGATAATATCTACCGTATTCCACATACTACCTGAACAACACACATAAGCCTTTGATCCGTCTTTTGACAGCTTTACACTACAAGGCCAGTCACCAACTTTAATTGTTTTAACAACAGCCTTATTACCTACATCTATAACGGAAACAGTGTCACTTTCAGCATTACAGACATATAAAGTGCGACCGTCCTGTGTATAAACACTAGCTTCCGGCTGTACCTGTACAGGCACCTCTCCGGTCACCTTTCTTGACCTCGCATCAACAAACGTCACGCTATGTCCCGACTGATTACAGAGGGCCAACTGGCCTCCATCAGGCGAAACTGCTACGTGGAATGGGGATGGATGCTCTGTCCTTACCCTTGTGCCCTGTATAAAGCCAGCACCAGCACTTTGAACCAGCGCCAAGCTTAGTATTCCCGCACTCAGGAATCCCAATATCCAAGCCTTTTTATTCATTTTTTCCTCCTATTAAAAATTATCTAAAAATTCAATCTTTCTTTCTCACTCTGAAGACTACGACAAATCCAGCGAGTACAAGTCCGGCGAAAACAATAATACCGCCAACCAATCCCGCAGATCTTTTTCTTTCATTTTTACCTAACAACTTGTCAGTTTCCAGAGCACGATAAAGCTTCTGTGCCTCACTTTCCATTTCGTTTACTCTCTGGAATACTTTTGATGCACCGTACCACCATGAAATATCCTGTTGAACGTGTGCGGTACCTTTATAAGCATGAGCCTTATCACCAAACCACAGGTTTGTGTATATATTCTCAATGTGAGACGGGTTATTTCTTCCCGCCATAAAGACAGTGTATACACCGAGAATTGGACCATATACAGGCACTTTTCCTCCAGTGGTTTTAAACGCATTATAAATACCTTCACCCAGCAATCCAGGGCCCAGCGCGTCCGCAAGGACTTCGCCCATCGGGAATGGATCACGTTCTGATACCGGAGGGTCAAATGCATTGGCCGCAGCTAAACCATCCATAATCAGATGCGCCCTGTCCTGCATCTTCCACATCTCAAACATCATGTCGTCCAGATTCTCAAGATAGAGCCTGCCCCATCGTGGACTATGACAATTTGAGCACATCTCAATCCACTGTTCTCTCTTCTTTCTATTTGCTTCTGAATATATATCAAGCTTGTAATCGAGAGGCGGTAGCTTTACTCCATAAGGATAATCCTTTAATGAAGATTTAAATTCCACACTTTTTGGCGGAACGGTACCCATTCGCCATATACCTTTTGCGGCAAGTGTATGAGTGAATTTTCCTTCTTCCTGATACATATGGCAGTATTGACAGGTCGGTGTCCTGTAATCCTTACCTGGTACTATCTCGCCGAGCGGCTTATCCCAGTCCCACTCCTCTCCTTCCATATGATAAATCATTCCCATCTTTGACTCCATATATGACTCAGCGTCAGGATGGTCAAATCCCATATGGCAGCTGACACACGCTTCCGGTCTTCTTCCTTCTGCGGCAGTAAACTTATGCCTTGTGTGGCATATATCACATTTTTCAGTTGTCCCGTGACAGTAGTCACAACCGAACATTGATGTCAGATAACCCTGCCTGGCTAATTCCGGATACCATGGTGGTACAACATTAGCAGTAAAGGTGTCTACATGATTAGGACGCCCATACTCCATTTCATCTAAATATTCATTTACCTGTTTAGGATGACAATTACCACAGATATCCGGTGTGGGCATATGAAGCTCGTTATGGTCTTTACCGTGACACTCGCTGCAATCAACTTTATCCAGATCTCTCTCAATAAGCTCTTCAATCTGCCTTGTTCTTATAGCAAAAAAGTCGCTCTTTTTCGGATCAGCATGTGTTGATGCCCTCCAGTCATGAACAATACCAGGTGTGACCTTTTCGTGACACTCAATACACTGGTCAGCCTTGTACTTTTCAAGAAGTTGATCATAATATGTCCCTTCCGGTCTTACATAATGCCTTGAAGGGAACCAGTACATATGTAACGGCTTAGGCTTGTAAAAATCCTGCCAAGGTCCCGCACCTTTTTCCAATCCAACATGGTCACTATACAGAGCTCTTGCCGCAGCAGATGGATAAACCTCGCTATAATAATTCCTGGCCCTTTCATGCATTTCCCTGGTAATAGGCTCTAACCCGGGACCTCCAATACCGTCTGCGGATGCTTTGTCGGCTTCAGCGCCTGTATATTCCAATTCACCTAAATAATCCGGTTCTGTTGATGCACTTGCATTTCCCGCGTGCAACACACAATAAACCGAAAAGAAAACTACTAACGTACACGTTTTTAGAAGATTCATTATGAAATCCTCCTTTACATTTATCTAAAAAAATAAAACATTAAAAATGATCTCTTTGTGCCTTTTAATTATTAAACAGTCAAAAACTATATAACTGCTTGACTTCATTTGACAAATATTGTTTTATCCTTAGGGAGTTCATGGTAAATCTCTTCTGCGCCATCGCTCTGCCTCTTCTTCTCTGCCTCGCTTACAATACGCTGATACTTCGGTTTAAACCATTCATAAGGATCATGCTCTTTACTCTCTCTGAAAAATTTCACTCGTATCTCATGTCTCCTGCTTCTATGGCAGCCTTCTGTTCCTCCACATTTGTTATAGGCAGGAGTGATTTTAGCAATCTTCTGACCCTCAGTTGCCTGACCTCTATCCATAAAAAACGCATATACCTCACCTGGACCGTGGCAAGCCTCACAGGTAATACCCTCTTCTTCATATGTTCCCGTCTCTTTATTGTAGCCGCTAGTGTGGCATTCATAACATTTCTTCCTATACTCCTCGTCTCCTTTGATGAAATCAGGAGCTTCTTTGATTACATTAAAGCTTTCGAATTTTACCCTCTTCCATCTTTCGACATACGGAGCGGTAAGCCCTGTGTGACACCTGATGCATTTCCCGCTACCCATGTAAATTTCTTTTTCATTCGTCTATTTCTTTCAAATAAAGTGAGAAAATATTCCGAATAGGTTGATATGCTCAAAGAATAATGTTCAGGTAAAAACTCTTACTTTTGCGGTAACCCTTTTACGCCGTAAAATATGTTCTAACAAGGAATTTATAATATCTGCTATTTTGTATTGAATCCTTTGATTTATCATGGAAGGGAGCCTCCAATATAAAAATTACTTAAAATAAGTGAATAGACATCATTTTCTATTCTTTACTACAAGAATAACAAGATCAATGTTTCTTAATAATGATTATTGACTAAATAAATTTCCAGTTTCTTGATAAAGAATGTGTTGGGGCAATAAAATTATTGAGTAACTTCCACCTGTTTTTCATCAGACGTTAAACATTTTTTAAAATATCCCGCTTATGATGTAAACCATTAGTATTCTTCTTTACCGTAGCGATAAGTTTTATACCTTCCATGAAATTAGTGATATTTTTTTAATATGCCAGATTATCCTGATGTTTTCGTATATTTTTTCTATTGCTTTTATTCAACAATTCTTCTATCCTTCCGCTATATATAGCAAATTATCTCATCATCATAGTCACATACACCATTAGTTAAATAAAATGACTAGATATAGGGATTATAAATACGAATATAGAATTGATGATAAAGATGCAATTACTTTTGTTGACCAGGATTGGTTACAATTTGCTCAAGAGAACGAAGCGCCTGATTTGACATTGGAGAAAGTTATTGGCAGCAATCTGTTGGGCCATATAGAAGATGATGCAACACGAAGTTTATACAAGAACCTCTTCGACCGTATACGTACATACGGCATTTCTACATTAATACCTTATAGATGCGATTCTCCAACCTTAAGAAGGGAATTTGATCTTATTATCCAGCCACTTGAAAACTGGGGTATTAAATTTAAAAGTAAAATTTCGAGTATTACCATTAGTGACTACAATCCACTGCTGGACATTTCTGTGCCAAGATCAAAACAAGTTTTTGAGATATGCAGCTGTTGTAAAAATGTTCTGTTTCCAGATAAAACATGGAAGTCGCTTGAAAGAGCTTTAACCAGGGTTAATTTGAGTGATTTAATAGTACCTGAAGTTACCAATAGTGTTTGCCCTAAATGTACACAATTATTGCAGGAATGGATTAAATGAGGTTAATTTCAATCTATAGATCAGTTTTTATTATGAATCCTTGTTGTTTGTATCTTCCTTAAAGAAGGAGTCCTCCAGCTATCCACCTCAATCAATATCACACCAGTAATATCACTGGTTCATTATCTAAAAATTGTCACTATTGCTTTCAATGAAGTAGTTCGTGTGTTAGATCTGGTTACAATATTTCCCATTCTTCAATACTTCCTTTTATCTTTTTGAAAATCGGATGGATTTTGATTCTACGAATTATTGTTAACTGATTATATAAATAAGGGTCTCTTTCTTTTAGTTTTCTTAATAGATGCTTGAATTCATAATCAACCTGACCACTTGTGACAATAATTTGATTTTTATTTCGTCTCGTTCCAATTTTGCTTCGGTTGAAGTTATAACCTCTTCTGTCGGCCTCATCTGCCACATAGGTTAAATAACATGCAATGGCGCCAATTGGATTATTGGTGTTTTTAAACCTGGTTAATTGAGGATGGTTCTTATATCCCTTCGTATTTCCCTGTAAAACATTCTGGGCAAGAAGGCATTCTCTCCATAGTGCTATCAATCCCTTAGAATCTAAATAACCAGGATGTATAGACCAGATTCTCATCTATAATTGTATAAATATAACATGTAGTCCTGCCGTTACTATATAACGAAAGATTTTAAAGCGTATATGAATTGTTTTAACTTTGCTTTGTTGAATTAGCTGATGCAATCAACAACTCCATCATTAAATCTGAAGCACCAAGGTGGGGAGCAATTCTAATATCAACATCAGGGTGATTTTTAATGGTGTCGTTGACAATATTTGGAATGTCTTCAATTACATGTCTACCTGAATTTAGAAAATATGGTAAGACAACAATAGACGATGCTCCTTCATCGATACATTTTTTAATTCCATCAGGTATTAAAACTTCTGCCAGTTCTAGAAATGCGGCATTAACGATATCGTAGTGCATAAAACATTTCTTTCTCAGTTTATCTGCAAGTAAAACAACTTCATCGTTAGACTGTTGACGTCGGCTGCCGTGAGCTACAAGTAATAACGCTTTCATAAATAATTCCTCAGAGCTATATGTTGTTTAAATAAAACAGTACCTTTTTTAATAAGCGGAGCAGGTTGTTGGACATTGGTTACTCACACTTTTATGTCGCTTAAAACAATTGACGAAACTAAACATCCCATTATGCTCAAAGCCAACGTTATTAATATTTTTTTCTTCACTTTTTTTACCTAAGATGCCTGCAAAATTAGTTGAGGAATGCATATATAGTAACAAATAAATCTATAAAATGATATTTTCTAATTTATTTATTGCTGTCTTGTCGAAAGATGTAATCTTAAACTGCTATTAATAAACACTTCCATGTTTTTTACTTTTTGCCTCCACACAATATGATTAAATGGCTAAGTGCCTTTGCTATATTTTCTGCTTCTGCTTCGTTAGTTGTATATAACATGCAGTTTTGAGCTTCATAGTGCGATGCAGGGTGATTTTTACCAGTTTGATTGAACATTGAAGTTACTTGTTCAATGTTGTTTTTGTAGACCTTCCATTTACTTGCAGGTTTTGCTTTAATTTTGATTTTTATGTGTGGTGGGTATATTGCCTTCATTACGTCATCACCTTCTGTAGGATTTATTTTGTAGGTCAGGGTAATCTTTGGGTCCAGATTTTCCATTTTTATCACTTCTGTAATTTTGGATTGTGATTTTGATAATGACTCATTGTCTTTCGTGGTTATTGCAGACCTGGTATTATTTTTTTCAATTATTATTAATTCCTTGTTCACAATTTTCAATTTGTAATTTTCCTGCTTCGTTCCCACTACCTGCCTGCCCATTAATTTTGCCGAAAAATAGGTTTTTATGCCAGTTGCTTCCGGTATCGTTCCTTCCAGATAATTTATCGTTTCATCAAGTGCCGGTTTTTCAATAGCAATTGCTGTTTGCAGTTTGGGTGTTATTATTAATACCATCAAAATATATATTAATATTTTTGTTTTTTTTCTCATCACATTCACTTGATCCCTGATAAGTTCTATGGCACTGATTTGGTTAGTTTAAAAGTGTAGAAATTATTTACAAAAAATAACAGAAAAAATATTTTCTTTACTTAACATGTTGCATGCAAATGAACATTGCTTAAAACAAGCAGGCAGACAATATGATTAATTTTATTACTACTTAGTATTACAAATCAATTGTGGTATATGTTTCAAAATTATTATTATTGTTGAATTGAAATCATTACATCTGCATAATATAGTTTTAATTCTGAGGGTTTGAAAGAAGTTGAAAAGACACTTTCAGAAAAGAATATTAATTTTTTTCTGATTACCGGTTTACCAGATAAAAAAATTCCAGAATTTGTAGAAAAACATAAAGTTGGGATACTCATTACAGATTTCAGTCCATTACGTATATCAAAAGAGTGGAAGAAAGAGATAGTACAGAGAATTGGCATACCATTTTACGAAGTAGATGCACACAACATTATTCCATGCTGGATTGCTTCATCAAAACAGGAATATGGAGCATATACCTTGCGCCCAAAGATACACCGCGCATTACCAGAATTTTTAGAAAATTATCCAAAGCTGAAGAGACACCCTGTCACCTGGAAACGGAATAAAGTAAAAACGGATTGGAAGCGAAGCATGATGACGTTGAAAATAGATAAAACCGTTCTTCCTGTAGATTGGTTAAAAGCAGGTGAGAAGTTTGCGCAAAAAGCCCTCCTCAATTTTGTAAAGAATAAGCTGCCGTTATATGATAAAGAGAGAAACGATCCGAACAGAGACGCACAATCTAATCTGTCTCCGTATATTCATTTTGGACAGATATCTGCTCAACGTATAGCACTTGAAGTAATAAAAAGTTCTATAGAGCCTCCGCATAAACTCGCACGAAAAGCGCTTGATGCAAAAATTTTTTTCAATCGTACTTCAAAATTACGTTAAAAGAAGACAGTATAAAACTGCACAGCACCAACAATGGAGATAATTTGCAAATTTGAAAACACCTCTCCTACGGTTTTTTGTTTTTTACTTTAAAAATCACCAATTTAATTCTGTAACAACAGATGAAAAGCAATCATCGTCTTGTCCAGGTATGCCTGAAACGCAAGATTCCCTCTCTTGCTTAAACGATCATCACCAATATCACACTTCAAGCGCTTTATCATCCGCTCAACTGAAGGACGACGTGTCATTATTGCCTTGAATCTCTTTGCCATTGGAGGATCTTCCGTGTCTATGTGGGGTAATAACCCAAATGATATATTAATCATCCTGCCAGTTAACGAATTGGGACAACACTCTACCTGATGCAAGCATGTTGAACACACCGGTTCACCATCTGTATCCGTTGGCGCATGGTAAATGAATTTTTCTTTTTCATAACGCATTCCTTTGTAATCCATCTCATGGCCACCATTGCATATTACCACACCATACGGCGTTATCTTCTCCATGCCACGCGGCAAACCATCTGTTATTCCATTCTTGCGCCTTGGATTTAAAGATGCCTTTAATTCTAAGCCGAGTTTGTCCATAAACTTATCTTTCAAATCTCTGCTATCACACGCGCTATCATACAACGCTCTTTTAACCGATTCTTCAATCACCGGATATGTATCAAATACCTTTTCTACATGTGGAAAATATGTCTCTCCATCATGTGTCGGTCCATCCAACACTGCTCTTGCATCCAGAGGCACGCCTTGACGTGGAAAACCTACAATACTTGCTTTGTGCCCCCAATACATCTTTGTTATGGATTTCACGATTGTCCCCGCTCCTTCATCTGCCAATACCCAGTCATGTTCACACTTGTCTCTGTCCTGACAGCGACACCTCTTAGTCAGCTTTGATTGCGACTTCTTCTGCTCCTCCTTACCATCTTCGTCCTTATACTTTACTGTCTCAAACCCTGAATATGCATAATAGTGAGTTGTATCTCCTACTACTTCCTTTTCTATTTTAATCGCACCTGTCTCTATGTTCTCAGTTACCAGCGCAATCTTCATCTTATCCCATAGCCCCCACTCACTCATGATCTGGTCAAATTGCTGCAGTTTACGCTCACTTGGTATATGCCTGCTACAATACTCATCCCTTTCCCCCTTCGGTGCAAATCCACATACTCGCACAAAACTCGGATTACTCTTCAATAACATGGACACTTTTTCCGGCTCGCACGGAAATCCCATTAGAGCTGTACCCAAAAAACTTTTTAACAACGCAAAAAAACATTTTGGCCTCTTACCTCCCAATCGAAATGGCACTACCCCGGGAGATATACTCAGGGGACTTACCATCCGCTGCTTTGATTCAGCCGCTACTTCATAAAGCACATCACCTCTCTTCTCCTTGTCAACTTGCATTGTTGCTCTATTAAACAAAAGCTCCTGTCTTGCATCTTCTTTGCTCTGAGATAATACTACTTGCTTTTGGGGTTGATTTTTCAGCCTCTTTCTCTCTTCTCGTTTATTAAATTCATAAAGTGCATCGTAGTACTCAGCACCGAAATTACGGTGTTTCTCCCAGGGAAAATAATATAAAGCCCGAAACCATTCCGCATCTGGTGTATTAAGCAGTACTTTGTCATCTTCGTGAACAGTGTGAATTAGTAGCGGTTTTTGGTTGATTTGAATTTGTGATATTGGTAGCATTCTAGCGTGTCCTTTCTTGTATAGTAGTTTGTGTTATTGTGTGACTTCTATTATACAAGTTGGGCACCGTATTTTGTAATTCTACTATTGGATTTTGTAAATTATTTCACAAAACCCTTTAAAATACGGCTTACTGGCTCGTTGGCACATTATTCTTGTCGCTCCTTTTACAAAATATTGCCTCTAACTCTTTTTATAACTCTTTTACTATCAACATCTTTGTAAGTTTATGCGTCTGCTCTATAGCAAAAGAGCTGAAAGATTCATTTTTAGAAGAACTTATTGTCAGACGCGAATTAGCTGATAATTTCTGTTATTACAATCGGGATTATGACACTATTAAGGCATTTCCCCGTTGGGCAACCGAAACATTAAGTAAGTACAGGAAGGACCGGAGAGAATATCTTTGTACCCGGGACCAACTTGAATATGCTCATACGCACGACCCCCTCTGGAATGCTTCACAGATGGAAATGGTGAAACGGGGAAAACTGCATGGTTACATGAGGATGTATTGGGGCAAGAAAATTATGGAGTGGACTTCATCTCCTGAGCAGGACCTGAAGATTGCAATTTATCTCAATGATAAATATGAGCTCGATGGAAGAGATCCAAATGGATATAGCGGTATTGCCTGGTGCATGGGTGGGGTACATGATCGTGCATGGAAGGACCGTAGCATTTTTGGGAAGATACGCTATATGAATTATAATGGCTGTAAATCAAAATTTGATGTTCAGACGTATATTGAAAAATGGCTTGGTTAATGTGTGAAATTTGTTTATAGTGTCAGCCGTTTTTCTTACAATCTATCGAATAAAACATGTACTTATAATAATGCAAATACACATAAACAAGTTCTGAAACATTTCAGGCACATTGCGCAACGTTACTCAGTTTTGCTCTTCTGGTTTTAACTGTTGCACCCAGCTGGTTTAATAAATTATATAATCCAAAATAGGTTCGATTAATATAAATGCTATGCTTCGAGCCCCTTCCCTTTTTAGAATTGCGTACTTCCTCCATGTTCGAAATCTGTTCACTCATCCGGTAAATACTCTGAAAATACTGATCGTTACTGAAATCAAACTCCCTCATATGAAATGGCTTACCAAGTAGTTGTATTAACTGTTTGTACAGCCTGATGAATAGTGATTTTTCTTCGGGAGTGTCTTCAGGATAAACAAATTGCAGATCATAGAAAATCTGTTCGAGCTCTGCTTCACGGCTAATTATATCCTTATTGAGAAGGCGAAAATACTTTGAATGGAATTCTTCAGGGATAACCTTTACACATCCAAAATCCAATATGCCAAGCTTTCCTCCCGGCTGCACTATGAAATTACCGGGATGAGGATCTGCATGTACTTGTTTCAGGTCATAAATCTGGTAATCATAGAAATCCCATAAAGCCTGCCCTAATTGATCTCTTAAAACCTGGTTGGGACTGGTCTGGACGAATTCACTGAGGTGCAGGCCGTCAAGCCAATCCATAGTTATAATCTTTTTATCTGAATACCTGGGGTAGTAGGCCGGAAAAACCATATTATCAAAAGGTGAACAGCTTGCAGAAAGTTCTATTGAACGCTGAAGTTCCAGTTCGTAGTCTGTTTCTTCCAATAATTTGCTTTCTACTTCTTCCATGTAATGATCAAGGTCTTTTTTGCTGATATTCAATAACCGAACTGCAAAAGGTCTTATCATTTTCAAATCTGATCTTACACTATCTGCAACTCCTGGATATTGAATCCTTACCGCCAGCTTTCTGCCATTAAGTGTTGCCTGGTGAACCTGTCCTATGGAAGCTGCATTTATTGCCGATTTGGTAAATGTATCAAAAATTTGATCCGGTTCTTTCCCGAAATATTTTTTAAATGTCTTTATAACCAATGGGTATGATAATGGTGGCGCACAGTATTGTCCCATGGCGAATTTGTTCTGGTAAGCTTTTGGAAGCATGTTTTTATCCATGCTCATCATTTGGGCGACCTTTAGAGCGCTGCCTTTCAATTCACTCAGCGTATTGTAGATGTCTTCAGCATTTTCTTCGTGAAGGTTGCTTTTGTTGACCTCTTTATAGAAAACTGTTTTACCATAATGTTTAAGATAATTGCCTCCTACCTTAACACCCGTTTGAAGTACACGCGATGCTCTCTGAACTTTAGAAACCGGTATTTTTGATTGTTCTTTCATAGTAATTCAGGTCCTGCTTTTAATATAGAATTTTGCAAAATCAATTACAGAATCAATATAGTACCGTATTATCTCCTCCTTCATGTCGATACTTTTTTTTGTTTCCTTTTGTTTTGTCTGAGTAACTTTTCTTGCCATGGTGTTTTAACTCCCTTTTAAAGTGGAAAGTTATGTGTGGTTCTATTTAAACATGATTTCTCAACATAAGTTCCACTGGATGAGGTTTCAGATAGTATTGTCTTTTCAGATAAGATATATTGTATTTTCTCACATAGTGGTTAAGCAGGGTAACAGGAACAACAAGGGGTATAAATTCTTTATGATAACTTTCTATGGTTCCACGCAACTCTTGTTTTTCGTCAGAGGTTAAATGTTTTTTAAAATACCCCTGAATATGTTGTAACGCATTGGTATTCTTCTTTACCGTTGCAATCAGTTTGAGGCCTTCCATTAGATTTCTGATATATTCTGAGAGCAGATTTTCACGTTTGTTTTTTTGGGTATTTGCTATTAAGCTACCAAGGAGTGAATAATGTTTTGGACTGTGTGCCATAATAAGAAGCTTGTGATCTGTGTGAAAATCTATCAGGCCTTTCATGGAGGCACCTTTCTTTTTTAATTTCTGCCATCGTTTTAATACGAACATTCTCTCAATAAAGTTTTCTCTGAAGCGGGGATTATGGAGCCTTCCATCATCTTCTACCGGGATCAGAGGAAAATGCTTAATAAAAGCCCCTCCAAATAAGCCTTTACCCGTTTTCGTTACACCACCAGATGGGGTATACACTTTGACACTCCCTATCCCAGAGCTTGGTGATCTGCTCTTGAAGATAAAACCGCACAGATTTTCCTTTTCAAGTTTTTTCAGCTTTTTTTCTGCCCACGTTGACATCCTTTCCGTGTAATCTATGCCGGTTTTAATTGTCAGGAGGCGAGGAGTTTCAGCGCTTCCGAACAGATGCATCGGTTCTCTGGGTATTGGAAGACCAATCTCTACTTCAGGACATATAGGGATAAACTCAAAGTACTGCCCGAGTGTATCAGTGATAAACCGTGTCCAGCTGATGATTTCCATCGTAACGTACTTTATCTCCCAGCAAACAGGAACTTATTCCAATTTTGATTTTTTCAGCCATAGTTATGCAGTTTCTTTCTACATTAGTAAAAGCTTACTTTATGTGA
>NZ_BAOS01000035.1 GCF_002443295.1 Candidatus Scalindua japonica
CCTTACCGCCAGCTTTCTGCCATTAAGTGTTGCCTGGTGAACCTGTCCTATGGAAGCTGCATTTATTGCCGATTTGGTAAATGTATCAAAAATTTGATCCGGTTCTTTCCCGAAATATTTTTTAAATGTCTTTATAACCAATGGGTATGATAATGGTGGCGCACAGTATTGTCCCATGGCGAATTTGTTCTGGTAAGCTTTTGGGAGCATGTTTTTATCCATGCTCATCATTTTGGCGACCTTTAGAGCGCTGCCTTTCAATTCACTCAGCGTATTGTAGATGTCTTCAGCATTTTCTTCGTGAAGGTTGCTTTTGTTGACCTCTTTATAGAAAACTGTTTTACCATAATGTTTAAGATAATTGCCTCCTACCTTAACACCCGTTTGAAGTACACGCGATGCTCTCTGAACTTTAGAAACCGGTATTTTTGATTGTTCTTTCATAGTAATTCAGGTCCTGCTTTTAATATAGAATTTTGCAAAATCAATTACATAATCAATATAGTACCGTATTATCTCTTCCTTCATGTCGATACTTTTTTTTGTTTCCTTTTGTTTTGTCTGAGTAACTTTTCTTGCCATGGTATTTTAACTCCCTTTTAAAGTGGAAAGTTATGTGTGATTCTATTTAAACATGATTTCTCAACATTAGTTCCACTGGATGAGGTTTCAGATAGTATTGTCTTTCCAGATAAGATATATTGAATTTTCTCACATAGTGGTTAAGCAGGGTAACAGGAACAACAAGGGGTATAAATTCTTTACGATAACTTTCTATGGTTCCAAGCAACTCTTGTTTTTCGTCAGAGGTTAAATGTTTTTTAAAATACCCCTGAATATGTTGTAACGCATTGGTATTCTTCTTTACCGTTGCAATCAGTTTGAGGCCTTCCATTAGATTTCTGATATATTCTGAGAACAGATTTTCACGTTTATTTTTTTTGGTATTTGCTATTAAGGTACCAAGGAGTGAATAATGTTTTGGACTGTGTGCCATAATAAGAAGCTTGTGATCTGTGTGAAAATCTATCAGGCCTTTCATGGAGGCACCTTTCTTTTTTAATTTCTGCCATCGTTTTAATACGAACATTCTCTCAATAAAGTTTTCTCTGAAGCGGGGATTATGGAGCCTTCCATCATCTTCTACCGGGATCAGAGGAAAATGCTTAATAAAAGCCCCTCCAAATAAGCCTTTACCCGTTTTCGTTACACCACCCGATGGGGTATACACTTTGACACTCCTTATGCCAGAGCTTGGTGATCTACTCTTGAAGATAAAACCGCACAGATTTTCCTTTTCAAGTTTTTTCAGCTTTCTTTCTGCCCACGTTGACATTCTTTCCGTGTAATCTATGCCGGTTTTAATGGTCAAGAGGCGAGGAGTTTCAGCACTCCCGAACAGATGCATCGGTTCTCTGGGTATTGAAAGACCAATCTCTACTTCAGGACATATAGGGATGAACTCAAAGTACTGGCCGAGTGTATCAGTGATAAACCTGTCCAGCTGATGATTTCCATCGTAACGTACTTTATCTCCCAGCAAACAGGAACTTATTCCAATTTTGATTTTTTCAGCCATATTATGCTGTTCTTTCTACATTAGTTAAAGCGTTCTTTATGTGATTAAACATATATTCTATATTATTGGTTCCTCAAATTACAAGGGTATTAATAGATTGAGCAGTTTATAATAACATATTGGAAATTCTCTTGAAGATATGGTGTTATTGGTATTTGCCTGTATGCATTCCGAATTCTTCTTGATTGTAAAGACTACAATATATATCTGTTCAAAGGATATCGCGTTTTTCTACTATTTGGGCAATCCGCTTTAAAGCTGTTTTGCACACAACAGCATATGGGGCTGCGAACAAAGGCATCTCAAATATGAGACGGCATTTATCCCCTTCCTGTTGTTCGATTCGATGACCCGTGGCATGAATACCGAAAATACGCCAGGACCAGTATCTACCTTCATCAAATCCAGTGATTTCGTAGTGAACCCATAAGCCGAGAGCAGTTTGTACTCTTCCCCGAACTCCCTTCCGAATATATCTGTCCTTGCAATCAACCGCTATGATCGATGGTCCCCATTCAATCCAGCGTTTTGTATCGGTAATCACATTCCATACTGTTTCGCATGATACATGCATGTCACGATAGACTTCAATATTTCCGGAAACAAATTTCATTTTTTTCAGTGAAAGAATATTTGTCAATGAAACCCTGAAAAGTTCTCCCTGCCAACCGTTTTCATTTACCTTGATTACAAGATGAAACCGCTGGAAGAACCCTTTTCAGGATTGCGTTCCAGTCTCTGGTAAGTATTTTAAGTTTTTATCTGATTGTAGTCGATTTACAACTTTTGTACTGGTAAACAAAAGGATTGTAGAGTATTTATTCAGGTACATTTTTTGCCCCATTTTTTCTGAGATATGCTTTCTGTTTATTAGTAAGACCTTTCGCCCACATGAAGTCCGCACCCTGCACGTCTGCATTGCTTAGATTGGTACCACTCAAGCGCGCATCTCTCATATCAGTTCTCTGCAGGTTGGTTTCACTCAAATTTGCACCCTCAAGTTTGGTGTGCATAAAATTTGCGCCCTCCAGGTTAGCACCCTTCAGGTTTGACTCACGCATATTAGCGGCAATAAAGTCGGCAAAGGCCAAATCTGCATCTTCCAGATTTGCCTTCTGCATTTCTGCATATCTCAGAAAGGCACGATCCAGCTTGAAGCTGCTCAGATCAGCACTTTGAAGATCGCAATCTCTGCAATTATTTGTATTGATCAGCCTTTGTACATCAGCTTCCTCATACCCGTATGCCATCTGTTGGTGAATAACAGACAACATCAGAACAGATCCAAACGAAACAATAAGTGCAGCGTTTAACAGCCATGAGTTTCTGGAATCAATCATTACATTTCCTCATTAATACGGTAATTTTTTCAAAATTGGACAAAATAAACACGGAGAAAAAAGATACTGAAAATAATGTACATGCCCTTCATTTTTCTCTATATCATTTATAATCCATTCTTTATAAATGACAGAAGGACACTCTTCTATTATAATAAATATCTCTTACACGGAACAGAATATAGTGCAGCTGTGGTGGCCTGGTTGACGGTACGGTAGAACCCGACAGATGGATACTTGAGCGGGAAACAGGAAGGGTCGTATCTCACACACCCTGAATTGGAGAAATAGTTAATAACCATGAATTAATATTTGCATTAATACTGTATATACCGTACTATACGGCTATTTACTAGTTATTAAATAGTTAATACTATGGCTTATACTGTAGAGCAGAAAATAAAAGGTAGGATATACCTCTACAAGGTAGAAAGTTACTGGGATAAAGCAAAAAAGCAATCACGTCAACGAAGAACCTATATCGGTCCAAAACGGAACGTAAATAAGGATAAAACCAAGCAAATCCGTTCCAGTTTGGTCTCAAAAGGACAAGGCAACGTCTTTTTGCTAAGATTTTTATCAGACAAGCTTGGATTGACGGAGATTTTAAAATCTCTCTTTCCTGATAACTATCAAGAGATATTAGCATTAGCATTTTATGAAATTATAGAAGCCTCGGCCTTGTACCTGTTTCCTTATTGGCTTGATGAGCATAATTTGCCGAGAGTTAAAAAGATGTATTCTCCTGACATATCAAAACTGTGTGATATTTTGGGAAGATCGCAATCACAAAGGGTAGAGTTTGTTCAAAAATGGATAGAACATTTAAAGCCAATCAGCGGGATATTTTACGATATAACTTCTATTTCCAGCTACTCTACAAACGTTGATTTTATAGAATGGGGTTACAATCGTGATAAAGAGAATCTACCTCAATTAAATATGGGAGTAACATTTTGCCACAATCACTCTTTACCCATTTATTACAATTTATACCCTGGAAGTATTGTAGATGTTACTACCTTAAAGAACTGCGTTGAGTATTTGAAAGTATTCAAGCTAAAAGACATTTTGTTTGTGCTGGATAGAGGTTTCTTTAGTAAAGCAAATGTATTGGAAATGAATAACAGCAAAAGCAAAGTGTCCTTTGTTCAGCCACTGCCTTTTAGCTTAAAAAAAGTAAAGACTTTAATAAAAAAAAATAAACGATTATTGTCAGATCTTTCCAGTGCCTTTAAATTCAATGAAGAGATACTGCATTACCAGCAAAGACCTTTTGAATTTGATGGAAACGAATTTGACGCACATATTTTTTTCAATGAAAAATCTGAAGTAGAACAAAAACATAATTTTTTCTCAGTATTATTCGAATACGAGGAGAAGTTTAAGGATAAAAGTTTTAAAGTGCTTAAGGAATACCTGAAATATAGAAAGTTAAATATTCCAGAAAAATACAGAGATTATTTTAAATGGAATAAAACGACATTGCGGATAGAAAAAAATGCAAAAAAGATAAAATCGTTTATTTATAAAATGGGAAGCTTTGTGTTAATAACAAACAAACAACAAATGGACAAAGCGGAAGTATTAAATCTTTATCGCCAAAAAGATCAGGTTGAAAAAATGTTTGATATATACAAAAATGAAATGAATGGAGATAGGTTGCGAGCACATAGTCAATATAATGTCGATGGCCGTTTATTTATAAAATTTGTTGCGTTGATTATCTATGCAGAAGCATCAAGAGTTATGAAGGAAAAGAAGTTATTTAACAAATACACAGTAAAAGAATTATTTGCTGAACTCAAAAAATTAAAAATCACTCACATAGAGAAAAACGATCCGATTCTCAGCGAATTATCCAAAAGACAAAAAATTATTTTTGATGCTTTCGGCATCCAGGAAGACACATTGCATAGTTATTAACTTTTTTCTCCAATTTAGGACACACCGGTCCAGAGAAGCAAAGCAATTGTACCGATGAAAGAGGGGGTACAATTGAACTCCTTATCTTCGGAAGAGGCGAAAGCCGCACCATTAACTACAGATGAATTGAACAAGGTGTTTGAGTTGGTGAATCGAGCTGAACAGGTTTTCGGTTCACCTCAGGATGTGGAATGGACATGGAACAGGAACATACTTTACACACTCCAATCACGTCCCATAACCAGTGGAAAAGCAGAAGGAGATGAGGACAAGCGACCCTGGTACCTTAGTCTACACAGGAGTTTTGATAATCTGAAGTTGCTTCGCCGTAAAATTGAAGAAGATCTGATTCCCTCGATGATCCAGGAAGCCTCTCTATTGAGTCAGCAGGATCTTCACCAGTTCTCTGATCCAGAACTTGCTGAAGAGGTTAATCGAAGGGCTGAAAGATATACTGGTTAGGAGTGTACTGGAAGGAGTTTATTCCGTTTGCGCATGGAATCAGGTTATTTGGTGTTTTTTATAATGATACGGTTTCCCCTTCTGATCCCTATGAATTTATGGAGCTCCTTGGAGCGACTGAAATGGAGAGTACCGAGAGAAATCAGATGTTAGAACAGATGGCATTATACATCAGAACTAATTCAGGGCTTGCCGATAAACTGAAAAACAATATTTATGATGATGAACAACTTATGAAAGAGGTTCATCAGTTTATTGAAAAATATGGAGATATCTCCTTCGGCACCTCTTACTGTTTAAGTAATCCAAAGTCTGTTATTTCTCTGGTAATGGAATTGGCATTGCAATCTGCCCCGAAGAAAAGATTGAAGACCGGAAATGTTGAGGCACTCAAAAACAACTACCTCTCACACTTTCAGGATGAACAACGCACCTATGCTGTAGAAATCCTGGATCTGGCGCGGGCAAGTTACCAGATGAGAGACAATGATAACGTGTATCTCAGCAGGATAAAAACGCAGGTACTCCAGGCTGTAGATCTGTATAAAATACGCCTGGAAAAATCTGGCAAACAGAAAATAGGGAATCTTGATATTGAGAACATTATTGAGAGCTTACACGAAAATGAATCAGTTCAAAAACCTCACAGTGAAAGGACATTTGATCAAACCGGCTTCAAGATGAAGGCACGACAGATCGTCGGGCAACCTGCAGGCCCCGGTATAGCAGAGGGAATTGCCCGGGTAATTATTGACCCGTCAGATTTATCTGAATTTAAGGCCGGCGAAATCCTCATATGTGATGCCATTGACCCAGGCATGACCTTTGTAGTTCCTCTTTCAGCAGCTATTGTAGAAAGAAGGGGAGGAATGTTGATTCACGGAGCAATCATTGCACGGGAATATGGTATACCCTGTGTTACCGGTATACCTGATGCAACAACGTTAATACAGTCGGGAGACGAAGTAACGGTGGACGGCTACCTGGGTATCGTCATCGTAGGATGAAGAATGATTACATGATACGTGAATTACATCATTAATGGGTAAGACAAATTGAGGTAATCAATAAATATGGAAGAATGACATGAAAACACATCGTATCGAACCAGGACCCGGCCAGGAATCGGTCTGGGACTATCCTCGACCACCCCGTCCGGAAGCATTTTCTGGCCATATCGAGGTTGTTTTTAACGGTGTTGCCATTGTTGATACCAGAGGGGCAATGCGTGTGATCGAGACTAGCCATCCGCCGGTTTACTACATTCCCCCTGAGGATATTCACCGTCAATATATAATTCAATGCCCCGGTACATCATATTGTGAATGGAAGGGCCAGGCATATTATTACAGTGTCGCTGTGGGGCAAAGGAGAGCTGAAAGAGCTTGCTGGTATTATCCAGATCCTACTCCCGGGTTTTCCACAATAAAGGATTTTGTGGCTTTTTATCCGGGCCTGATGGACGCCTGCTTTGTAAATAGCGAAAGGGTAGAACCGCAGCCGGGCGGTTTTTATGGTGGCTGGGTCACCAGTACCACTGTCGGACCCTTTAAGGGTGAACCAGGGACAGAATACTGGTGATTATCGTATTATAGTTCAAATGAATAGTATTAGAAAACGGAAAAAGACGAAAGATTAATCCGTAAAAATCTGCCGTATCATTTTCTGCCTATAGGAAAAAATTCTCTTGAGTGATAGATAAATGAGTGGATAAGCAATTTCTCCAAATGGCCACCAGGGCAGTCGATAGTCAACTTCATCGGTAATAGTAGTTGACCCGTTGCATTCCATGAAACGATGCGTATGTTTCCACAGGCGGTAGGGGCCGCGGATTTGTTCATCAATAAAAACATGTGGTGGCTCCCATAGTGCAATCCTTGTCCTCCATTTGAAAGGGATTCCAAAAAGACGGATTTGGTAATTAATTATGGCCCCTTCGTTGATAGTAATGGGTTGTGGAGTAATAATAGAAAAACACAATTCGCGTGGGGTAATTCTCTCAAGATTTGAAGCGTTCGCAAAGAAAGGAAAAACATCGTCTCGTTTTAATGGCAGACACATAGATGTCCTGAGGGTATGTGTTTTATTTCCTGAAACCTTTTTACAATAAGAGGAAGAATTTTTAATATTTTCACTTCTAATTCAAATAATTCGCTTTTCTCTATTCATTTTATGCAATATAATTCAAGCTGTTAGACAATGCAATTTTTAAATATATGTTTTTATGGATAAAGAAAGAAATTGCACCAACTTTAAAGCGGGAGGTACATATGATAAAATTCAGCTTGATGTTTTTTCTGACCATGTTGTTTTCAGGAGTTATTTCATTCGCTCAAAATGTTGAAAGTTCTCAGTTTTACGATATCGAAGTAGAGTCCATTGAGGGAAAAACATATCAACTCTCCGAATATACAGGCAAAGTCGTTCTGATAGTAAATACCGCTTCTAAATGTGGTTATACTTCTCAGTATAAAACGCTTCAATCTCTTTATGAACAATATAAGGGAAAGGGTTTGGTGGTCCTGGGAATGCCCTGTAATCAGTTTGGCAGGCAGGAACCCGGGACGGAAACTGAAATCAAAAAGTTTTGTGAGCTTAACTTCGGCGTAACGTTCCCGATGTTAAAGAAAGCTGACGTCAAAGGTTCGAATCAACATCCTCTTTATCAGTATCTTCTTCGGGAAAGCAGCTCCTCCAGAGATATTTCCTGGAACTTTGAAAAGTTTCTGGTTGGGCGTGACGGACAAATAATACGTCGTTTTTCAACGAGTACAAAACCTTTCAGTAAGCGAGTTGTTTCTGCCATAAAAAAGGCTCTTGAGAATTGAAGATAAAGGGTGAGTGATTGGATGCTTTATCTGAAGAACATCGAATTTACAAACCGAAGACTTGTTTTCAACTATTTGAGGTGACATTGAACAAATAGTTCAACTCTGAAAGATAGTCAAATAAATGCATTAGACTTACCGATTGCAAAAAAACCTTTCACATTATAAAGAAAAATGCGGTTTAAACATGAGATAGTCATAATAGGCGCTAATCTTGATCTTACCCATCTTGGAGAAGAGTGCATTTCTGAAAAACTCTCTGAAATTTCTTCATTCGTTCAAATTTACATGGGAATTGATCCTGCAAAGGAGTTGATTCCCACGCAACCTACCTGTCACTACATGATGGGGGGAATTCCAACAAATCGGAATGGCCAGGTGCTTGGTTCAAATCACGAAAATATTAAAGGCCTCTATGCTGTGGGAGAATGCGCGTGCGTGTCTGTTCATGGTGCTAATCGGCTGGGATGTAATTCATTACTTGACCTGATGGTATTTGGACGCAGAACTGGAAAAAAGATATTAAAGGACCTGGTAAATATTGAGTGGACTCCATTGCCGAACAAACCGAAAGATCATACGCTCTCGAAAATAAATTGTTTGAAAGAGAGGACAAGCGGAGAAAAAACATGGAACATACGAAATGAAATGCAGGAAACAATGACCAGCTTTTGTTCCGTATTTCGCAATAAAGAAGGACTGTCAAAATCTTTAGAAACGATTGATTCGCTTATTGCAAGATACGAAAATATAAAAATTGATGACGCTACTAACGCCTTCAATACAGATCTTATAGTCGACCTGGAACCGTTTTTTGAAAAAGTGAGATCTGTGAAACCTTATTTAATGAATTCATCTTCACCTCCTGAAAAAGAAAGGCAACAATCACCGGAAGAGAGCAGGAAGATTGATATAGCAATAAGGTGTATTTTATGCGCATGCTGTATGGGTGCATGTCCGGTAGTAAGCGATAACGGATCGTTTTTAGGTCCGGCACCTCTCGTTTGGGCATTTCGATATATTTTTGACTCACGTGATAAAGGTTATCTCGAACGTCTGAAGTCTCTTGATTATGGCGACGGTGTCTTGGCTTGTGAGAACCATTTCGAATGTACACGATGTTGTCCAAAGGAAATTCCTGTAACAAAATATATAAATACCCTTAAACGGAAAATACAGAAAAATAAAGAGTGATATAATTTTTCCAAAACAAAATAGAGGATAAATGGTAGAATAAACCGATAATTTTCTCTATCTGCAAGATCAATGAAAAAGAGATTAACCTGTTAGGAGTACATATTGAACACTGTTTTTAGACGTATAATAGTTTCTTTTTTAATCCTGGTCTTTACTGGTCAGTTAGTTAAAGCTCAGAAACTAACTGTGCAAGTGAAATTTTCTAACAGTAAAGTATCAGAGAGAGAACCTGATCGGGAAGGAAAAGGGCTCATTACCAGAGATATTCTTGAGGCTGCTAAAGAAGGCGATGTTGAATTACTGAAACAATTGTTAGTCAGGGAAGCAGACCAAAATAAGACAGATAAGAAAGGGTGGTTCCCTCTCATGTATGCATCATTCGGTGGGCATAAAGAAATCGTGGAAGCGCTCTTAAATGCTGGAGTTGACATAAATAGAAGGACGACTGACGGCTCAACAGCACTGATGGCTGCAACACTGCAAGGAGACAATTCAATAGTAAAGCTCTTACTGGAAAAAGGTGCAGATAAAACAGTTAAAAATAATTATGGTGTTACTGCTCTATCAACAGCCAGGCAGAAGGGATATGATGAAATTGTAGGGTTATTAACCGTTAATTTGCGCTCATCTTATAGTGACCTGGGATATAGTCAGGTAAAGACTATACTGAAAGAATACAATTTCTTTGATCTCCTTAGTAACGAAACCGGAAATTTTATCAATGATTATGAACTGAAGATAATTAAAGGTGATGATGTCGTTCAAGATAATATCACGGGCCTGATGTGGCATAAGTCGGGCTCTGAAAAAAATATGAAATGGGAGGATGCGAAGACTTGGATTGAGGATCTCAACAACATGGGATATGCAGGCGGTGATGATTGGCGGTTGCCTACTGTGGAGGAAGCAGCATCATTGCTTGAATCAAGCGTAAACAATGATTTCTTATATATAGATCCTGTTTTTGACATAATGCAGCGTTTGATATGGACAGGTGACAGGTTTGGTTCTCGTGGTGCATGGAATGTAAACTTCGCGACCGGCAACGTCATCTGGCGTTTCACTAACCTAAACCTCTATGTACGCCCCGTCCGCAGTGTCAAATAATACTCTGAGTATTTTTCCCAACTTCCAAACAGAAGGGTTATCAGGTTCAGGATGGCCGTTACCAGCATTTCCTTAATAAAAGTTACGCCAAACCGTCTGTTTTTACCAGGAAAAAGGTTAAAATACTGGAGTGATGTCTTTCTTTCCTCTTTTTGAATTTTTACAAGAGGGAATAAATGTATTTTTCGAGAAGAAGGTGGGAGGTTAAGAATGGATTTTATCAAAAGACTATTTATTATAGCTGCATTTTAGTAAAATTCACAGTCTGCTCTCAACAAAAGGATTTTCAGATTCTTTAACACCAGGGTTCACAGGAATATTACTGGTGAGATCGGATGTGGGTATGGTAGGTATCAAAACAGGAGTACATCGACATGTTAAGAAAAGGAGGGATAAGAATCATTACGTTTCTTACCCCTCCTTTTTACCTTCTTCATATCAGCACCTCTTTTACCGTTATTGGATGTTGTTTTGTGCTTCATCCGATTCTACATTATCAAACTTTACCAGCTTCTCCTTTGGAAGCTTGATTGATAATGCAAGGAGCATATCCTCGATGACTTCCTGTCGATCTGTTAAAACCGCAAGCTTCTCCCTGAGTTCTTCGTTCTTTGTCTTGAGAGCTTCATTTTCCTTCTTAACCTCCTGAATCGCTTTGATTATCACAGGAATGAATTCGTTATACTTCAGAGCTTTTGTCTGATCTTCATTATCTTGAGTCAAAACAACCTCCGGTAAGACCTTTTCTACTTCCTGTGCAATAAGGCCAATTTGAGTACCTTTCATTCCATTGTCAACAGGATTCTTCCACTCGTATGTAATTGGTCTAAGTTTTCCTATTATATCCAATGCGCCCTCAGAGACAGGAAGTATATTTCTTTTGTGACGAATATCAGAAAGAGATCCGGCTGCACCCGTTGCATAAGCAGTACCATTTACATGTAACTTGTAAGAAGGACTTGTCGTGCCTATGCCGACATTACCGGCCTTTGTTATTCTCATGACTTCCCCTGGACTTGTCGAACTGGAAGCAAAAATGAAGAATGCAAATCCTGCTGGATTTCCTGGTATATTTCTTCCGTCTGAAAAAAAAGATAAATAGTTAGGATCAGGATTACTAGGCCATTGTGAGCCTCTGGCGGTTATAGCCCCTGATTGTGTTCCGTTTTCCAAAAACTGAACCATTGAGTATTTGGTTGGATCAGTTATTTCAAGGGCAATTGCAGCCTGTGATGTGTCTGGACCAGTATCGGTACCATAAATATGTAGATTTTCATTTGGACTCGTCGTGCCGATACCTACGTTGCCGTTGTTTAAAATTCTTACTCTCTCCCCAAGAGTTCCTGCATTAGTAGTAGCAAAAAATAAATGTGCATCTTGGCTTGGCGATGTTTTATCGGCAAATATTGAACCAATCCGAGCGTAATTTCCGCCACCACTATCACCAGAAAAAAGAATGCTGGCAAAGCTGTTAACTGTGGGATCAGGATTTGATAGGACCAGGTGGTTTACGCTACCAATATAGTTTGTACTGGCACTTGGTAATTCTAACTCTAAGACTCCAACCGGGTTATCAGTTCCAATGCCCACATTACCACTATTATAGTATACATCTGTTCCGAACTGCGTCCAAGGATGATCAAATAAATCTGCACCTGACGGTCCTTGTGGTCCTTCAGGCCCCTGCGGACCTGTTGGGCCAACTGGCCCCTGGATACCTTGAATACCCTGAAGTCCTTGCGTTCCATCAGCACCATCTGCTCCGGCTGGACCTGCCGGACCTTGTGGCCCAACAGGTCCTTGAATACCCTGAGGCCCTTGTAAAGCAATCTGTGAAACAGATTTATATTTAACAATGTTGTCAGCGTCATGCACTAATACCTTGGTATTTGCATCAACTGTGCTAATCTCATTTACTGTATCTACCTTTACGTTTCCAGAAACATCTAATTTAGCAACAGGGGTTGATGTGCCAATGCCGACCTTGCCGTCTGTTTTAATAGTCATAAGTGACAAGGCTTTATTATGTACATCTGAAGAATTCACATAGGAAAAGTTCAGAGTGCCATCACCTTGTCCATCTCCAGTTGTCTCCCGAAAGATACCCCAGGCATCTTCAAAATCAGAAGGATTGGAGAGGTCAACTTGTCCAAATACAATGGCTGAGCCATATTGACCATCATCTGTTGAAATAATCCTAAGTTCGGCATCCGTTTCCACTATCCCCATACCGCCATACCCGGCACCGCTGAGCCAGCTATTATCTAAGACCGTCCCATCAGCATTCACTTGGAGTTTCATTGCAGGACTCAGTGTGCCTATACCAATATTACTTGTATTATCAATGGTCATAGCAATATTGTTATTGGTGAATAAATGAAATGGTTGGTCATTCCACATACCTGCAACTCCATCGAATGCACCAGATCCAGAGACCATTGTTCCTCCTGAATCATTCTCAACACCAATAATAATTCCTTCTGACACTCCAGAGTTTTCAATTTGGAGAACAGCGGGTTGTGTACCTGTTCCTTCCAGTTTTAAAGTTTGTTGATCAGGTCCATAGAGGTGTAACTTTCTCAACGGATTCGTCGTTCCTATGCCGACCTTGCCCAGGTTGTCAAACGTTACAAATGCGTTTGCAGAGTTTGTACTATCAGGAATAAAGAGTAATTTACCACCACCAGAATTCCAGCCTGTATCAGATTGACCAATACTCCAATATCCTCCACCAGAGTCTGGATTTTTTAATACTATTTGAGGATTTGCACCGTCTTCAATTTGCAACCTTCCAAGTGATGGTAACCCAGTCCCAATGCCAACCTTGCCATCGTTATAATACGTGTTAAGTCCATCAAGCAGCCAGTGAGAATCTCCGTCTGCTCCTTGAGGGCCTACTGGCCCCACAAACCCTTGCTCACCTTGTGGCCCTGTTAAACCAACTGGCCCCTGGATACCTGGAATACCCTGAAGTCCCTGCGTTCCGTCAGCACCATCTGCTCCTGCTGGACCTGTCGGCCCTTGTGGCCCAACAGGTCCTGGAATACCCTGAGGTCCCTGTAATGCAAGCTGTGAAACTGTTTTGTATTTAACAATATTGTCAGTGTCATGCACTAATATCCTGGTATTAACATCAACAACGCCAACATCATTTACTGTATCTACTTTTACGTTGCCCGAAATATCTAATTTTGCAATTGGATTTGCCGTCCCAATTCCTACGTTAGTGTTTGTATTAAGAACCAATTGATTAGTGCTAACATTTGAGCCGGCCCATAGAGACAAATTGCCAGCAAAATTATTCGTTTTAAGATATGCTGATAAATCATCATTTTGCCTAATAGCAAAATAGTCACTACCCATACCGTCACCGTTCGATGCATCTAAAATTAACGTTGCTGTTCCTGCTGCAGAGTTACCAATATATATAGACGATTGACTACTATCATCCATAACATGTAAATTTGCCACCGTACTTGTAGTTCCAATACCAACATAACCTGTTGTCTTATCATAATGTACATCAGCCCCTTTTGCTGTGCCATTGTCATTATAGACAAATTGCTTATCAACTCCTCCTACCGGACCCTCTGGACCCTGTGCTCCATCTGCTCCGTCAGCACCAGCAGGTCCTGTTGGCCCAATTGGCCCCTGTGGCCCTGCCGGTCCTGTATCACCTTGAGGCCCCTGAGTACCGTCTGCGCCATCAGCTCCCGCTGGACCTTGAGGTCCTTGGAGCCCCATAGGCCCCTGCAAACCCATCGGCCCCACAGGACCTGTTGAACCATCTGTTCCATTAATGCCAGCTGGTCCTTGTGGCCCCTGCATAGCAAGTGTCTGTACAGGTTTAAATTTAATTACGTTATCAGCAGTATCATGCACTAATACCCTGGTATTTCCATCTACTGGCGTAGTAATTTCGTTTACGGTATCCACCTTTACGTTACCTGTAGTATCCAGAGTGCCTCCAATTATAGCATTACCACTTATATTTATGTTTCCATTCTGTGCTAATCCGGGACTTGTATCCTGTAACATTACCGTATTTTTATCTTCAAAACTAAGTATTTCAACCATATCAATTGATTCAACTACTAATGGGTAAATTATACTTTGGGAAAGACAATCCAATATCTTATCGTCTTCATCAGGTTCTCCAATCATATCGCATCCATTTAATGTATCTACTATATCATTCTCCAGTATATCCAATGCTTTGTCATGTTTATCATTTCCAAGTTTGTTTATTACATTATTCAGTTTTTTAGTTAATTTATTCTGATCATTTGGCTTGTCAAATAATGAAGGATCCAAAGCGCTTATTTCATCATGAACTTCCTGAACTTTTGCAATTGTATCGGCTACGTTAATTCCCTGAGCTGCTACAACTTTTTCATTAAGAAAAAAACCACCCATGACTACTAGTGAAAACATTACGGTAAAAAATAATCTCCTGAATATTACTTCCATTGTACGCATCCCCTTTCCCTGATAATTTGACAAGAAAACATTAGCTGTCAGAAAAAATTAAAAACGACACTAAGGATATTACATTGTATTGTTATCATTACTTTTCATGCTTTTAACTACGGATATTGCAAATATAAAAATTATTCATAAAAAAAGCCCTACTACACAGATATTCAAATACACTATCTTAGGCAGTAAGGCTGTCTCATGTATACATTAGCTTCCCGGTAAGTCTCAGGAATTCATGTTGTATTCTCCGTACATCCTTGCACGTTATAAGACCCTATTACTTTGCATCTCCCTCATAATTCTTGAGATGCCTTTATCAAGATAACATTCTTATAAGACTATAAACACTTAATAGTTATTCATATAAATGTAACAATAGAGCAAAAGATCTGCCAATAATCAACTTAGTGATCTATAATTTATTTTCTTGTAATTTTACTACACACTGAAGTATCACATAGTCTTATTACCTATGGACGTATCTTTAGACTTTATAACTATTCTTAAAGGCGTACTTTATAAACAGTATATTAGACGTATACATTTAAATTTTCAGCATTATGGGTAATGGTTTTATTTTAATCTCTACTGGAATTTACATGTTTCGCTATACATAAATAAACTCAACAAAAAGTGGCTTATATGAGCCATATTTATATATATTGTAACTATTAAGCGTAATTATGTGCAGTCCTAACCTGGAAGCTATTATTTATTTTGTAAGAAAATAAATTTATTATATTGTGTCAGCACGAGGAGACAAGATATTTTACAGAATTAGGAGTTATTTATCTACCGCTAGAAGGAATTCGTTGACATCAGTTCAGGCATTGAGATTACTTTTCGATGGAGAGACCACTGATTTTAATAAAGTAAAAACACGTCGCTAAACAGTTACAATTTTCTTTACGATAAAAGATAATGATCTCCTGTCATTAGCTGGATGGAGTAAACATATCTGTACAATGGCTATAAATCATTTATTACCTTCTGATAACCTTCTTTGTATGTTGGATATTTAAAGCGGTATCCCAGCTCTTTTAACCGTTTGTTACAGCACCTTTTGTTTTGTGTAGCATCCTGTTCTACCTGTTTGATTTCAGGTGGTTTGCACTTAAGTGTATTTGCTATCCATGAAACAACTTCCCACATTGGAGCAGGATCATCATCACTCGCTAAATAGTGTGAATGTAATTGTTCGCCTTCCAGCCTTTTTTCGAATAAAAATGTCAGTACACCGACACAATCCTCTTTGTGGATTCGGTTTGTATAATAGGGAGGTTTATATTGTACCGGGCCTCCTTTAGAAGCTTTTCTTAACATCCGTTTACGTCCTGGCCCATATATCCCGGCAAAACGAACCACAAGATTATTCTTATTTTCAGCCAGAACTCTCTGTTCGGATAACAGTTGTATCTGTCCATTATATTTCCGTGGTTCCGTTAACGAATCCTCATTAACCCACTCTCCATTTACCTGACCATATACACTGGTGGAGGATATCGATATAAAGTGTGGACTATTGTGATTTGCAGAGAATCTATTGAATAAATTTCCCAGTCCGAATTCGTAAACTTCTCTATACGCGCATAAATCGTGCTGCTTTGGAGCGGCCAGAAAAAATACCTGATCAAAATCAGTATCTAAGACTGATAATTCAGTTGGGTTTGTGAAATCTGCTTCAATAAAACGGATACCCATCTTGTCAGCAGGGGAATGGCGTCTCAATCCAACTACATGATGGCCCTTTTTAACAAGAGCTTTCCCAAGGCTGGTTCCAACATCTCCACAACCTGCAATTAATATTTTTGCCATTTAAACTCCGGATATGAAAACAACAGTTTCAATAATGTTAATTTCTCTCATTGTATCAGCACGTTAGTTTAAAACTATTCACTTTAATTGTAAAGCCTATAGTATATGTGGTTTAGTTCTAACAATGGATTATTCAAAAAGTTTTTTATACTCACCATATCCCTCTTTTTCCAGATCTTCTTTTACAATGAAACGCAGAGATGCAGAGTTTATGCAGTAGCGAAGTCCTGTCGGTTCAGGGCCATCTTCAAATACATGCCCAAGGTGAGAGTCAGCATGTTTACTTCTTACTTCTATTCTCTTCATAAAGAACTTTCTGTCTTCCACTTCTATAAAATTATCAGGTTCAAGCGGTTTTGTAAAGCTTGGCCAACCGGTACCGGAAGCAAACTTGTCGTGTGAGCTGAAAAGTGGTTCACCGGAGACGACGTCAACATAGATTCCCTCCTTTTTATTGTCCCAGAATTCATTCTCGAATGGTTTTTCCGTACCACTCTCCTGAGTTACTTTAAATTGTAATGGCGTCAATTTCTTTATCAGTTCTGCATGAGCGGCCTTGTTAAATTTATTGCTATTATGTTCTGTATCCATCTTTTTTTTCCAAATTCTTTCCAGGAATTTATCACGTCCGGAACCTCTTCTATAAGCCCTGTACCGTCGCGGACTCTTTTTATAAAAATCCTGATGATATTCTTCTGCTTTATAAAATGGTGTTGCCTCAATAATTTCAGTTACGATATCTTCGTCAAATCTTCCTGATTTATCCAACTGTTCTTTCGACTCTTCTGCCAGGCGTTTCTGTTCTTCATTGTGATAAAAAACAGCTGTCCTGTATTGTAATCCTCTATCAACAAACTGTCCTTCATGATCAGTTGGATCTATCTGTCTCCAGAACACATCAAGTAGTTTTGAATAACTTATTTTAGCAGGATCGTACGTTATCTGGATTGACTCATAATGAAATGTTGCTCCTGCAGAAACCTCTTCATATGTCGGGTCCTTTTTCTGCCCACCTGTATAACCGGATAAGACCTCTGAAACACCTTCCAGTTTTTCAAAAGGGTGTTCCATACACCAGAAACAACCTCCCGCAAAAGTTGCTTTCTCATATTTAGCTTGAGCAAACAGACTAAATGGCGTAAAAAGCAAAACAAGAATGGCAAGGAAATGTTTATTATATTTTACTGACATATTTACCTCCATAGTTACTAATTTTAATAATGTTTGAGAAAAAGTTACCTTCAAGATAATTGATCACTTAAACCCTTTTGAACGAATTTGTTTTGCCCGTCCGGATAATTTATCAGCTTCTTCTTTCTTTCCTGTTTTCTGATAAAGCGACGCCAGGTTATCCAGGACCAATGCCACATTCTCATGGTCAGGCCCAAGGACTTTTTCCAGGATTGTCAGCACACGCTTATAAAGAGACTCGGCTTCGTCATACCGTTCCTGATCGTTATAAAGTTGTGCAAGATTATGTAGAGATAAAGCAACGTCCGGATGCTCGGGACTGAGTATTTTCTCATCTATTGCAAGTGTCCGTTTATACATCTCTTCTGCTTCATCATACCTCTCCTGGCTATGATAGAGTTGAGCGAGGTTGTACCGTGCAGTTCCAATTTTTGGATTTTCCGTACCAAGGGATTTTTCTAAGATAGTCAGCGATTGCTTATAAAAGTCCTCAGCAGTATTGTACTGTCCCTGGGCTTTATATAGTAAGGCCAGGTTGTTCAGGGAAGTTGCGACCTTAGGATGCTCCTTTCCAAATGTTTCCTCTGCAACCTGTAATGCTTCATTGCCTGTACTTATTGCTTCCGCGTATTGGTCCTCCTGATAAAATTTAATCAACTTGCCATTCAGCTTTTTCCACAACGCTTCCTGTGCAAAAACCGGAAAGGTAAACAACAATGCCATTGTTGATATAGCAATAATCCTTAATCGGTGAGTCGCCGGAAACATTATATGCTTCATCAGTTTCTTCTTCCGCATAATTTCTCCTTTTCTGTAGACTTCTTGAATGTTTTGTATTTCATATATTATTTATAATATCTTATCAACAACATATGAAAAAGGATTATTTTATAAATACTCTTTTATTCTACAAATTAATTCAATGTGGCCTTATGTCATTCCCTGCCTGTCAACAGCAATGTTATTGAATTGAGAGGGGGAATAGGAGTGCATCATCTCCGTCCGAACGGCCTGGCCGGTTGGGTTTGATGATACGTATTAAAACAGTAACACGGTTACTGCACTCCATAAAAGAGCTCTTTTTTTAATGTGAAGTGTAAATTTCTTAACAGGAAAGGGCTGAGAAACAGGTATATTATTGATAGCCTTGTTAATAGCTAAAATAGATTGTTGATCCTGGTTCCTGTAATCAACATACTGGATCTTAGACAAAACAGGTGGTAAACGGTCATCGGAAACACCATCAGCAACAACTATTGGTAATATTGATTTGCGGAGATACATAAAAACTATTCCTCTCCCCAAACCTTAGGTATATTTTATAAGTATTGCATCATTATATTTTTCTTTTTAAAGAATTCCCTAAATAAATTCAGAATGACACAATGTTGTGAGTGTATATCGTAAAGTTTACTTTGTCAATGATGGTAAGAGATGAAACGAAATAGTTTTTCTGGATACATCTGTCAAACTCAATTTAAATTACAATTTAAGAAGAAAGAGTGGGGGGGGAGGTATCAACAATTATTGATTATCTGGTCTTCCTATTTGAACTTCTCCATCAAGCGGTTTCAATATATTCACAAATAGTAGTTGGTTCTGGTACTGACAGACCATCTTCCTTTAAGCCATCAATATGAAATGAAATTGCATCCTTGATATTCTCTTCAGCTTCGCTCGCTGTCGAACCAGTAGAAACACAACCGGGCAGGTCAGGTACGTATACTGAGAAATTTTCTGGCCCTTTTTCAATGACTATGGCATATCGCATATCTTATCCTTTCTTTAATTTGGCTTGTTTGTAGATGCTATTTAAAGTCCCGGGCATGAGATCATCTGAAAATTTACCAGGAACAGTGACACGTCCCTCTTTTACTGTATGTTTATACTGTCTATGACTGCCTTTTGTTTTGATCCAATACCATCCATCTTCTTCAATAAGTTTTATGATATCACGAACTTTCATTTGTAACCTGCTCTATGTACGATTATATTAGTTAAGCCTGGATCACTCACATCATAAGTTAATGTAGTAATTAAGTCAATACAGTAGAAGAAAACGTATTTACTAAGAATGGGTTATTTTATCAATGATGGTAAAAGGTTCAATCAAAATGATTGAACCAGCGAGTACTTTATAAGTAGTTTTCCTGCATTCTTGGATTCCTAAGATTTTTTTTTCTACTTGTTCTCCATCAAACTGTTTCAATAGCCTTTATCATTTGCTTTCAGAATAATATCTGAAAAAATTGGTGTAGTAAACCTCAGAATCGTATCAATGATTATCGTACCATGCTTCAGGTATGGCGCGACGCCGGTGTCGTAACTCATGTAGGGTACATTATCGGTTTTCCCGGCGACACCTATGATTCTATTATGCGTGATGTGGAGCGTCTGAAAAATGAACTTCCTATTGAGTTTTTTGAGTTTTTCATGATGACGCCCCTGCCGGGGTCACAAGACCATCTCGATAACTATCTGAAAGGTGTGCCGATGTCTAAAGATATGAATGAGTATGACACCGCACACCCCTGCATGGAACACCCCAAAATGAGTCGTGATGAACTGATGCGGGCTTACCGGGACGCGTGGAAATCTTTTTATTCCCACAGGCATGTAGAGACGATTTTGAATCGGAGGAAAGACCGTCGGAGGAAAAACATTGCCAGGCATATGATATGGTTTCGAAACGCGGTCTTCATTGAGGGCCTCCATCCTTTCCTTTTCGGCCTTTTTCGGATTAAAGGGAGAAAAAGGCGCTCGCCAAAGTTTCGTACGGAGTCGATTCCAATCTACTATTACCGCAGAACATGGGATATTGTTTCGTGGTTGGTCCGTACGCTATTAATGTTTATTGAGTTGAGATACCTGTACTATAAGGCAAACAGGGATAAGAACAATGATTACATGGATATGGCTATTACCCCGGAACTACTTATAAAGAAGGGTATCATCGCAGAGGAACCAGCCTCTCCATAATGTTTGGATTGAAATAAAAATGATTGGACCAGCGGAAGGGATGTGTACGGATAACATCGACAAACAAGTTTGTTCATACCGCCGTTTCATGCGTTATTAAATCATAATCTTCTGGCCTGGAATGCAGAGCAGAAAAACCATGGTGAGTAAAAATCGGTAAATCAACCTATATTTTTATCTGCGTAAATCCACGTCCTATTCTTAAAAAGAAAAAAGCAATTTACTCAAAATCATCACTTCTCCAACCATAGTATGTAGAAAGATAGTCAAGTATCTCTTTTTCAATCTCAGGGTCAAGATTGACCATTCCTTCTTCTGCCTGCATCCTTCTGATTGTCTCCAGCCAGCCTTCTCTGTCTGATCTGCTTTGTATCACAATCTGAGATGAGTGACATAAAGTACAGGCCATATTCACTATCTTAAATCCTTTTGCGATAATAAAGCCTGTCTCCTCATCTATTTTGTCCTGAGCCGTAAGGCTCGATATAAAGACGCAGAGGGTAAAGACAAAAACGCTGAATTGTGTACAAACATATTTTATGGAATATCGCATTATGTTACGTAGAGAGCAATCCTGTGACATGAATTATTCAGGTAACCTTTCGGGTTCCATCCCGGTACAACCATTGGCTGCATTCTGCCATTGCTGTCCGTTGCTTTTGCCCATACTTCATAATATCCTTTTTCAGCAAAACGCACTTTGCAAAACCACCTCTGCCACGCTAGGCGGTTCACAGGATTTGTTAATTTACACTCTATCCATGTTGCTCCGAAATCAATAGACAGATGCATCTTCGAAACGGAAAGATCCCCCGCCCATGCATGCCCTCGCAGCTCTAACGGTTCTTCAAGGTTTACAGAGGTTTGTGTCCGCGGAAAGGTTATTATAGATTTCACCGGCATAGACTCAATAATGCGCATATTTTCATTTGCTACCTTTTTGCCGCGTGCAACAGGATGAGTGGGTACCCGGTACGACTTTCCCCTCATTTTCTTTCCGTCATGGACTCTATTTCTTATTTCGATTTTTCTCAACCATTTACCGCAGGTAGACCCTGGCCAACCTCCGGTAACCAGTCTCAGGGGGTATCCGTTAAGATAAGGTATGTCCTGTCCGTTCATTGCAAAAGCGATGAGAGATTCATCTTCCATCGCTTTTTCTATTGGCACACCTCTTGAAATAACGACCTTATCGGGATCTCTGCTCAAGTGAGTATCCGCCCCGTAATAACCGATATAAACGGCATCATCCCTGACCCCAACGTGTGCAAGAACATCTTTCAGCCTGGCACCTGTCCAACTGGCGCAACTGACAGCACCGTAAGTCCACTGGAGACCTTTTACACGTGGTCTGAATTCGCTTCGACCGTTACCACCACATTCAATCTGTATCTGATATGTATAATGCTTGAATTTCTCCTTTAGTTCATCAATTGTGAAACTCATTTGATGTCCGGCAGATTCACCTTCTATCGTAAGCGTCCAGCTATTGGGATCAGGATTTTCCGGCGGATGACCGCTGTTTCTTACAAACATTTTACCTGCAGGTGTTACCTCATCGTCAAGCAGGTGTGGTGGTGTTTCCATGTTAATGGGCAGGTTACTTAAAATGCTGAGATCGGGATGTTTGTCCGGTATTTTGATCGGTCCCTTAGCGTCAGCAATTCCAATAGGGATCAGACCTTCCGGCATTAAGTTGGCAAAGGGGATACTTGTACCCAGGATTGCTGTTATAGTCATAAGGCTGCTTTTTCTCAGGAAGCCTCTCCGTGTTAATTTGTAAATGTCTCTTTCCATTTAATGCTCCGGCACTTTTATAAGTTATAAATACTACCAATCTTATATTTATTCCTTCCCTTATCTATAGAACCTATTTCATCATTTTTTTTGCGGTTCTTACTTTAGACAGAGATTTGTCTTCACCGATCTTTACTTTACCGCAACTACCATCAGTCATTTTCTGGAATATTAACTTTGCTTTAGTTGGCGGTTGATTCGTTTCCGCTTTTAAGTATCGTGCCGTCATTTGGCAGTACTCTTTGTCTATTTCTATACCAGTGCTGTTTCTGCCATTTCTTAAAGCGGCAATCAACGTTGTTCCTGATCCGCAAAAAGGGTCCAGTACCGTATCGTTATAGAAGGAGAACATCCGAACCAGGCGAGTAGCTAATTTGAGAGGAAAGGGTGCAGGGTGGTTCTTCGTAGAAGCGCCGGTTATATTCCATATCTGCTTGAACCAATCGTTAAAATCATTTTTACTGATTTTGCTTTTCTTTCGCTGTTCTTCAGATGGCTGTCTGTATCCTCCCGGTTTTCGTTGCATTAATATGTATTCCATATCATTTTTGATAATAGCATTGGGTTCATAGGGCTTTCCCAGGAACTTTGTACCGTTGGATACTTCATAGTTTGCGTTTGATATTTTATGCCAGATGATGGGATTGAGATTATCAAATCCAATCTTCCTGCATATTACCGAAATATCAGCGTGTAAGGGGAAGACAAGATGCCTTCCGTATTTACGCCGGGAAACGCAGACATCACCGACGACACATACTAATCTGCCGCCAGGGACCAGCACTCTGAATACACCTTTCCAGACTTTCTTCAACTCTTTTAAAAATGTTTCATAATTATCTATATGGCCCAATTGATCGGAATTTTCATTGTAACGTTTAAGATTCCAGTAGGGCGGGGACGTTACGACAAGATGAACAGAGTCATTTGGCAAAAATGAGAGGTCTCGCGAATCACCATGTATCAGTTTATGAGATGTTTCATTAATATTTTTCATTCCGCAAAAACCCTTACATGAGAGGAGAGAGATTTTGCAAAATGAGAGAAAGCAAGATCTGTTGACGGTTCTTTATAAATGCCATTAATCCCGTTAACACTGTCAGAGGTGATAAACGATGCAGATGTGTAATGACGCTCTCGAATAAGTTTTTTACAAAACAGCTCATATCGTTTCATGTATGATGCCCCTGTAAATTCAGGAAATACCTTAAAGTGGGGTTCTTTCACTTTCACGGGACGTTTCGAAGCTTCACACTCTTCAAGCATAAAGAAATAACCGAGAAACGGCGGAGTATCTCCTTTAAACGCACCTTCTCTGAATGCTGTCCAGAGATCAAGGGCCGTCCCCATTGCCTCTTCTGTCCGGTTATTGAAATTGTTACCAAAGGATGGCCCGACTTGAGATTTTGCCTCTACCGCGGCAACTAAGCTATCATCTTTGATAACCAGTAAATCCCACTCCTTCGTAGGTCGAAAGAATCCCGGTAACTCCAGCAGTTTCTTCCGGTAAACATATTTACTTTTAATTCCGGTATCCAGTATTATCTTTGTAAAAAGATTAATAAATTCATCCATTTGCGCGCCACCGGTCACAGCGCTTCTCAAGCCGGCGTCAGCGGTCCCCTTGCTTTTTTGCCGTTCTCCCTGTGCCTTGCGGGTAACCCAGTAATGAGCAACTGCCACAGCTACCTGTTGGTCAGGATTGTCAGTAATTTTCTGCATAAAGCAATCGGTTTTCAGATAATTTAAACTTCGATAAAAAGAAAATATTGGACCAGTTTATAAAAACAGTTTTGTAAATGTATATGATGAAGCGGGTTTTGTCAATAATGATAAGGGATTAAACAAAATGAATTCTTTATTACTCTATAACATCCTCAGCAATTATCCAGACTCCGTAAATTTGAAGATATTTACCATTGACACCACTGCGGTATTCCATTCTTGTTACTTCGATACCATCATAAACAAATCTATCACTTATTCTCTGATTTATGTAATCACCGGATGCCGATGAATACTGCAGGACAAAGTTGAAAATTTCAACATTACCTTCATCTTCGATATAACGTACGTTTGAGCCTGCTACACCGTCGGATTCTCTTATATTGTCTGTATATGTCACTTTAAGTCGGTAATAACGCTTTGTTCCTTCAAGTGGCGCAAGGAATTGAGACAGTAACCCTCCATTTAAATATTTTGTTAAAGATGAGTAGGATGTCCCTTCGGTGGTAAATGTAATATTACCTACAGGAAATATCTGAAAGGACTGTGTTCTGACAACATCATTACCATTTATCGTTTTTGCCTTAATGTCACCTTTTACTTCCAGCTTTGATCCCGGAGTCATTGTGCCTATCCCGATGTTACCATTATTTGTATTGAATACATTGGAGTTTTCAGCTTGCCAGAAAGAATCTTTCCCTCCATTTGTTGCTGCGGCTACTGCTGCTGTTGTCTGCAATGTTCCATCGGGAAACATGATTCCATCAATTCCAGGGCTGCCAAAAATATGGAGTCTGGCCAATGGTTCCAACGTACCGATTCCCACATTACCTCCAAAGATAGCGTTGTTCCCTATTCCATCAGCATCTTTTTTATCATCTTTGGGGTCCTGATAACCCGAAGCAGAGCTAAAGCCCTCTTCCGAAGCAGAAACAATATTCGTTATGGTATAGGATCAGAAAATTACTATTGAAACTAAAACCATGATAAATGACCTTTCAGTTCTTAATCGCATTTTATCCATCTCCTTTCTGTATTGTGAAATACTACAAAAAATGAAAGTTTTAATTATTTTACAGAATTTTCGCGGCATGGGTTATATACAAAACCGTTACTTTCAGTGAACTCGCAGAAAACCTTGCATGCCTCATTACTCAACAGATTATCAATGACATCTATTTTGCGTTTTTTGAGTTCCTCTTTCCAATCCGGGTGAAGAGGGCCTTCATCAAAGCCTGTGATCTCCTCCAGCTCTTTTCCACTGCCTGCTATCACAAGCGATTGTATGCCAGACCATATAACAGCCCCGTAACACATAGCACACGGCCGCCAGTTAACTACGAGTTCATGTGAAACCATGCCGGGCTTTCCAAGATCAAAAATTTTGAGTTTCTTTTGGGCGATTGATAAAGCCATTATTTCAGCATGAGCTGAAGAGCAGTTTGATGGTACGACTATATTTACACCTATGGAAATTAATTTACCGGTATGTTGTTCAAATACTCCTGCCGCAAACGGCCCACCGGTACCGTATTTATAATTTAACTTGGAGAAATGAATAATCATCCTCATCCGGTCTGCATGTGTAGTGAGATATTCAGGGCAGCGTGCAAGTTCCCTGGTAATCCAATCAGGTAAAGTAAGAGTTATATCCATGATTCTTGCTGAAAAAAGATTAGAGGGAGAGAATAATGTCTGATCTTGAAATACAATCTTCTATTTTTTTTTCATCAATCCAATTGATAGAAAAAATTTTACAGTACAGTAGTCTTCAGAAACTCTTTTTAAGTTGGTAAATGTATAAAAAGATGAGTGATTTGTCAACAATGGTAGATAATCAAATGGATTGAATAGCTCATTGTATGTTGCAGTTATTCGTAATTCTGATATTTGGAATTACTTATTCTTATGGATAAACTTCCATCTTATTCCCGATAGCATAGAGCTTGCCGTCTGTTGAAGGAATATAAATAGTCCCGTCTTTATCGATCGCTGCGGATGATTCAATGGCACCGCCGGTTTCAATAAACCACTTCAGGGTGCCGTCTGGGTTTATGGCGTAGAACTTTTTATCGCGTGAGCCCACATAAATAACTCCATTAGCGTCAACTGCAGGTGAAGACATGACTGAATATTTTGTTTCAAATGTCCATTTAAGAGTACCGTCAGGATTTATTGCATAGAGCCGGCCGTCTCCAGACCCTACATAAATTGTACCGTCCAGTGCGAGAGCCGTGGAGGAGTCGATATCGTATTCAGTCTTAAATTGCCATTTCAGATGACCATCAGGGCTAAGCGCAAACAGGTACGAGTCTTCAGAACCGAAATAGATTGTTCCATCATCTCCAATGGAAGGTGATGATTCCAGCAGATAGTGAGTGCCGAATGACCAGACGGCTTTGCCATCAGGCCTGAGAGCAAACATATAGTAATCTTCTGAACCGCAATAAACCATATCATCATCTCCGATAGCAGGGGATGACCATATGTGGTCTGCAGTCTTATATTTCCATCTGTGCTTACCTTCCGCGTCCACTGAGTGTATTCTGCCGTCCCAGCACCCAAAATAGAGCGAGCCGTCATCTCCAATCGCAGGAGAGGAGAGAATGCCTCCCTTTGTCTGGTGTTTCCATTTCAGTTTACCGTCGGGATAGAGCGCATAGAGGCATCCGTCCCAGGATCCGAAGTAGATGATGCCGTCAATATCGATTGATGGAGTGGAGTCCACTTCAGCGCCTGTTTTAAACTTCCATTTCAGAGTGCCATCCGGATTAACAGCATAGAGATGTTTATCCTGTGATCCAAAATATATAGTACCATCAATGCCTATTACAGGTGAAGATGAAATAGACGCCTCAGCCTGAAACTCCCATTTTATGTCGTTTGTCTCTGACGCGGCATAAGGACTTCGCCCCGTATGGTGCAGGTCATGGCGATGCATAGGCCAGGGTGTACGAGCAACTCTCTCACCGAAATATTGTGGAGAAACATCTTCTTCCTGCTCGTCTGACCACGCGGTTTGTGTCAATGTATATAAAAGAATGCCAATAATGAAAAACGCTGAAGATAGCGCATTTCTATACCTGAAAACAGTCTTGTTGTTCGTTGTCACTGAAAAATCCTTTCGATCAATATTTTATAAAAGGTCTGAAATGGGTGCTTATAGATTGCCGTTATTTATAAAACACCCTTTGTAGAGGGAACTTCATTTGTCCGTTCATCAACTTTTGTAGCCCTGTCAAGGGCCTTCGCTAAACCTTTGAAAATCGCTTCCGCGATATGATGTGCGTTTTCACCGTATGGAACATCTACATGGAGGTTCAGACCTGCGTTTACCGTAAATGCCTCCAGAAACTCCTTGATCAGTTCAGAGTCAAAATCACCAATCTTCCGGGAATCTAACTTAGCGTTGAAGACCAGGGCAGAACGCCCGCTTATATCCAGAGCTATGTTTGCAAGTGATTCCTGCATCGGTAGACTGACATTGGAAAAACGGACTATCCCTGCTTTATTGCCTAAAGCTTCTTTTACCGCCAGCCCCATGCAGATACCAACGTCTTCAACCGTATGATGAAAGTCTACATTGGTATCACCTGTAGCCTTAAGTTCCAGATCAAACAGGGCGTGCTTTGCAAGCAGATCCAGCATATGGTCAAAGAAGCCAATACCTGTAGATACTGAACGTTTACCCTCACCGTCCAGATTGAGAGATAGACTGATGTTCGTTTCATTCGTCTTTCTGTCTATTATTGAGGTTCTCTTTTCCATAATCAGCTATTTTGATTCAGTAAAACCAGCTGTACTTCCGCCAGTTGTTCCAGTAAAGTTTCTATTTCCTTGTCGGTCCCTATCGTAATCCTCAAGCAGTCGTCCAGCCTTGGTTGATCTATGTGTCTGACAAGTATCTTTCTCTCTTTCAGCTCCCGATAGATTTCTTTAGCCTCATAGGAATCTTCGCATTTGATCATAACAAAGTTTGCTTGAGATGGGTATACAAAAAATCCAAGTTTTTTCAGTGAATTTGTCAGGTATTCTCGTGTTTTAATTATCCGGGAAACGTTTTGTCTAAATGTTTCCTGATCATCCAACGCGGCAACGGCAGATGCCATACTGAGCCTGTCTACATTATACGAATCTTTAACCTTCATCATTCCATTGATCAGCTCTTTCTGCGCTACCGCAAAACCCAGGCGCATTCCGGCCAGTGAATATGATTTTGAAAGTGTGCGCAGGACAATGAGATTTGGGTGTTTATCTACCAGCCGCAGGCAATTATCTTCGGCAAAATCCGCGTACGCCTCATCAACCACAATTATACCGTCTATCTTCCCCGCAATTTCTGAAATCTTTGCAACCGGTATCATTGTTCCTGAAGGAGAATTGGGGTTACACATAAATGTAACGGCGGCACCGTTTACCAGAATCTCTTCCGGCAGAGAATAATCTTCACGGAAATCAATTACGCACTCTTTCGCGTTCTGAATATCTGACAGCACCTTATACAAAAGATACGTCGGATACGGATAGACAACCTTATCATCTTTGCTGACAAAGCTCCGGGTTATTATGGTTAAGAGATCATCAGATCCGTTGCCAACCATGACCCTTTCCGGTTTCGTCTTAAAAATCTCTGCTACTTTTTCCCTGGCGCCCGTAGAGACTGGGTCAGGATACAACCGCAATCTTTCATCTATTTCATCTTTCAAAGCGGCAAGGACTTTAGGAGAAGGGGCATACGGGTTTTCATTGGTATTGAGTTTGATGTACAGGCTGTCCTGAGGCTGTTCACCGGGAATATACCCGGTCATGTTGTCAATATTTTTTCTGAAATAACTTGAGTGTTTTTTAGTTTTCATTTTTATATGCTTTCTACAGATGCTAACATAGAGCATCTATTCTCCTCTTTCTTATCTTGTACAAATTACTTATTCACCCTTATCCGAACAGAGTTCGCGTGGGCATGCAAACCTTCTGATTCCGCGATAGTAATTATGTCATTGGATGCTGATTTAAGTACCTCTTCTGAATATGACATTATACTGGTCCTTTTGAGGAAATCATTTACTGACAGGCCGGAGCAAAACCTTGCCGTACTGCTTGTTGGTAATACATGTGACGGTCCGGCATAGTAGTCGCCAACCGCTACCGGCGTATACGGCCCGGCAAAAATAGCGCCTGCGTGTTTCAGCTTCGATAAAACCTCGTCTTCATTTTTTACAATTACCAGTAAGTGTTCGGGAGCCAGAGTATTTGAGATATCTATGGCTTCATTCATGTTTTCTGTAATAACTATGAAACCGAATTTATCCAGGGACTCTTCTATAAGAGAACTGCGGGCAGAGGTCCCGGTTTGTCGGGATACCTCCTGTAATACCCCGTTTGCAACCTCCTCAGAGCTGGTAACCAGTATTGAAATACCTGGAGCATGTTCTGCCTGCGATAGCAGATCAGACGCAACATATGCATGATTCGCAGATTCATCAGCTACTATAAGCACCTCACTTGGTCCTGCCAGCATGTCAATGCCCACATGTCCGTAAGCTTCTCTCTTGGCAAGTGTTACAAATTGATTACCGGGCCCGACAATCTTGTCAACTCCAGGGACTGTTTTGGTGCCAAATGTAAGCGCTGCTATTGCGTGTACGCCCCCAATCATGTAAACTTCATCCACATCTGCTTCTCCGCATGCAACCAGTCTTTCCGGAGAAATGGCCCCGTCTCTGCCGGGTGGTGTTACAACCACAATTTTGTCTACTCCTGCAACTTTTGCAGGTATGGCGTTCATTAATACTGAAGAGGGATATGATGCTGCGCCTCCGGGGACGTAAATTCCAACGTTTTCGATAGCACTGTATTTAACTTCTATCTTTGCTCCCTTTGAATGAAATGATCCAGGTTCACGAATGCGGATATGTTCCTGGAATTCCCGGATATTCTCCTTTGCATTTTTTATAGCGCTTATTAATTCGGGAGATACTTTATTGTATGCTTCCTCAATTTCGGAAGTCTTAATTTTAATATTTTCTGCTGACAGGCTTACACCTTCAAACTTTTCTGAATAATATTCCAGGGCTTCATCACCCTTCTCTTTTACGTCGTTAATTACACGCTTGACACTTTCAGCCGGAGATAACGGTTCACCAAAGACCTCTTTTGTCTTTGCTTCCATTCCTTTGGTGACAGTATCTGCAAATATACTCATTCCCTGCTTAAGCTTTTCAATTTCCCGTGTAATGTCACATTCCTGCGATTTTAATATTTTCATCTTTTCTTATCCACCAACTTCAACAGCACGTACCATATCACCGACTGATATCGGGCCTGATTTCGGAATGCCGGATATTTGAGTAGTATTAACATTCAGTTTTTCATTACTTAGCTTATTGCTTTCGGGTCTTCCTGTCATTGATTCGGCCATCATGGCGCCGCTGAGTGTCTGTGCTTCATGAGATCCATGTTCTGAGCAGGGTGTTTCTTTCTCACCGGCAACACAGGTGGAGAATTTGTCCTGTACATGAGCAACAAAGAGATGTTCCTTGACATTTTCCAGTTTCCCAAGGGATTCACCGCTATCCGGGTCCTTTACTTCATCATCGCTCTGTACAAAGACGGCAAATACCATCCCGTTGACTACTCCATTATTTCTACCGACATTAATTACGATACTATATTCATCGAGTATTTTGGCAACTTTACCTTCAATTTTTTCCATATTTATTATACCTTTTGATTATATTATAAGGATAAAGTGTTAAGTAATTATATTTTAGACCCCTTCTTTGTCAAGGAGAATTGAATCTACAATCATTTATTGTTTTGTATCTGACGTCATAAATTCGTTCTTGATAAAGCTTTTTATTCTCAATGAGTTTATGAAAATCTATGGAATAAAATGGTTTCTTGACACTTTTAACCCACTCGTTATAATTCTGAAGTGTCCCGGATTTTGTTACATTTTCCACAATTTTCTTAAAAATGTCAATAATTGCAGGTATTGATGAAGCCGGTTATGGTCCCACATTAGGCCCGTTTGTTCTATCTAAGGTCGTGATGGAAATACCGGATGAATATGGCCACGATATAAATATATGGCATCTCCTGAAGGACGCTGTTTCTGAAAAGATACAAAAGCATGGAAATCGTATAATAGTTGGTGATAGTAAAAAGTTGTACCAGCAGAAAACCGGATTAAAAATGCTGGAAGAGGCGGTTTTGTCTTTTGTCTGGCATACAAATGGTCCTGTAACAAAATTCAGTGATTTGCTGAGACTATTATCAGATTGTGGTGAAAATGTTCTGGAAAAATATCCATGGTATCATGGGAAAGACATTGATCTGCCGGCCGCTTCAAACGTATCAGCAATCATGAATTACGCAGACATTTTCCAGGATACGGCAAGCTTTCGGGACATACGCATACTTGACATAAAAAGCCGGTTTTTGTGTGTTTCTGAGATAAACAGGCAAATTGAGCTTCTTGGTAACAAGTCTTTGTTACTATTCAAGAGCTGTGTATCGCATCTTATAGAAATCTTTGAATGTTATGGGAAGCATAAGCCAGAGGTATTAATAGACAAGCACGGTGGGAGAAACTACTATGAGAAATTGCTGGCACAGAATTTTGAGGGATGTAATATAGATTCAATTACAGAAGGAAACCCTCTTTCGACTTACAGCATCAGGAATGAGAGTAATAAGATGGATGTATCTTTTATTGTAAGCGCAGACTCAAAGTATTTTCCAACAGCGCTGGCTTCCATGTTCAGCAAATACATGCGTGAGCTGTTTATGAAATTATTCAATGCATTCTGGCAGGAAAAAGTAGAGGAGATAAAACCAACTGCCGGGTATCCGGAAGATGCCAGGAGGTTTTTATCTCAGATTCACGATGTAAAGAACAAACTGAATATCAGTGATGACATTTTAATCAGGGCTAAATAACCGTTTAAACTGTTTAAACGGCTCAAGCAGCTTAAACTGTTATTTAGGTACTTTCAACTTTTTATGACACACAAAAAACCTTCTTAAAAAAAGAATTTTACAAAGTAATTACTAATATAAGGAGTATAACAGATATGGGAGTTAATGTTGCAGTAGTAGGGGTTACTGGCGCAGTGGGAACAGAAATGCTCAGGGTGCTTGAAAGAAGAGACTTTCCTGTTGATGAATTAAGGCCGCTTGCTTCAAGCCGTTCTGCAGGGAAGAGTGTAGTCTTCCGTGGAAGAGAGGTACAGGTACAGGAGTTAACTGCAGATTCTTTTGATGGGATGAATATCGGTCTCTTCAGTGCGGGTGGTGGTATAAGCAGAGAGTTCGTTCCTCATGCTATTGAAAAAAATTGTGTTGTCGTAGACAATACCAGCGCATTCAGAATGGATGAAGATGTCCCACTGGTTGTGCCGGAAGTAAATGCAAACAGGATTTCGGAACATAAAGGCGTAATTGCAAACCCAAACTGTTCAACGATACAGCTCGTTCTGGTCTTAAAACCGATACATGATGCGGTAAAGATCAAGAGGGTGGTGGTTTCAACCTATCAGGCTGTATCCGGAGCAGGTTATAATGCATTGATAGAACTAAAGAAGGAGACCGAACATGTCCTTTCCGGGAAGAGTGAAGAGTTTAATCGCAGCATATTTCCTCATCAGATAGCGTTTAATGTTCTTCCTCAATTACCACAGAGTGATGCTTTTAAGGAAAACGGCTATACAGACGAAGAGATGAAGATGATTAACGAGACGAAAAAAATCCTGGAGGATAGCTCTTTCCGCATAACCACCACCACTGTCAGGGTGCCTGTATACAGGGGACACAGCGAGTCGGTCAACATTGAAACAGAGGGGCCTTTGAGTGCTGATCAGGCCAGGGGGCTATTAAGCAAAGCGGAAGGCGTCGTGGTCCTTGACGAGCCGTCAAAGCAGTTATATCCACTGGCAACTGATGCTGCTGGTAAAGATGAGACCTTTGTTGGAAGAATACGGGAAGACCAATCTGTTGAAAACGGATTAAATATGTGGGTCGTAAGCGATAATCTTCTGAAAGGCGCGGCCCTTAATGCAGTCCAGATTGCTGAAAAGTTGATATAGAATAATAGAAACGATTTACCGCAAAGCCGCTAAGAGCGCAAAGGAAAACTTGCTTACTGTTCTCCCGTTGGATAGAAAAAGATACATTTAGCTATCATTAGCTATATAAATTTGACCGACCTCACTTTCGAGAGGAGCCGAGTGTTGGAATCCTCTCGAAAGTGAGGTCTTTTCCGGCTCATTACTAATTCCTGTGAATATGAAATATTTTTTGTTACCTGTAATCCTGGCAGCGCTAATGTGCGGATGTTCATATGCACAAAATAACGATGAAGTGTTTTATCAGACTTCAACAATAAACGCTTTGCTCGATGAAGTCTATGACGGAAATATAACAGTTAAAGAGCTTAAGGGATATGGTGATCTTGGCCTGGGAACATATAACAACCTTGATGGTGAAATGATAGGGCTGGATGGTCTGTTTTATCAAGTAAAGGCGGACGGAATAGCTTATGCGGTTGACGATTCAATTAAAACTCCATTTGCCGTGGTAACTTTCTTTGAATCGGATAAAACAATTGTTTTAGAAAAGAGCGTAAACTATAAACAGTTAGAACAATATCTGGATAATGTGCTTCCGACAAGAAATATCTTCTACGCGTTCAAGATTGAAGGGACGTTTAAGTATATCAAGACAAGGAGTGTGCCCTGGCAGGACAAACCGTATCCACCGCTTGTTGAAATTGTAAAGGACCAGCCGATATTTGAGTTTCATGATGTCAACGGCACAATAGTGGGTTCCTGGTTTCCGGGTTATATGAAAGGAATCAATGTTCCCGGTTACCATTTTCACTTCATCACTGAAGATAAAAAAGGGGGTGGGCATTTGCTTGAGTGTCAGACAGGAGGTGTTAAGATCGGAATTGACTACACTTCCAATTCGTACCTGGCATTGCCGGAAGATGATGAGTTTTATAAAGCAGAATTGTCTAAAGAAAACCAGGATGAGTTAAAAAAGGTGGAAAAATAAAATAAGGAGAATGCCGGATAGTCTTTTTATGATCTCTACCCATGCTATTCTCCTTATTAAATTTTATGTCTTATTCATTTCGCAGGCACTGAAAGAAATTAATCTTCAATGGATATGCATTCAACAGGACACTCTTCTGCTGCCTGTCTACAATCTTCCTCTGAAGCACCAGGAACGGAATCACCCTTAACGACTGCGATATCATCTTCCATCTCAAAAACATCCGGACATGTCTGTACACAAAGTTCACAACCAGTACACTCATCTGCATCTACTATAGCCTTCATGATTTCCTCCTTTATTAAAAATAATAATAATGTTAGTTTCTTTTACTAACTAACAAAACCTATAATGGTTCCTTAAGCAAATATAAGAGAACAAGATAGATTTTAATATAAATAATCCTCATTAATTGTCAAGCTTTTTTATACAGTAAAGTTTAATAAAGTGCGGAACTGCTTTCTGATAATAAGATATCAGCTAAACACTTGTAATGCAATAAGATAAAGCAGTTACGGTACGTGTTTGAATAGTTTGTTCTTGACAATGCTTTCCATATCATTATATTCAGTGTAAAACTTGTACTGTTTGCTGTACTTTGAAAATATGAAATTCGTTTACGGGTGTTCGCAAACGGCAATTCGCCGGTAGCGACATAATAGGGAAGTCCCTTAAAGGGCACGGACCCGCCGCTGTAATCGGTTACTAAGACTGCAAAATGCCACTGGAAACATACTATTTAAACGGTTTAAAACTGTTTAAACGTTTTCCGGGAAGGCGCAGTCGTTAGGGTGACCCGATAGTCAGAAGACCTGCCCGTAGATGCTTCACATTAACTCTTCGAAGGTAAAGAAGGTGGAGGCAAGATACGTTTTTATCAATTAATTAATATTAAACCCGAATCTTCCCATCGAAGATTCGGGTTTTTTTATTGGTGTGTGAGATATAAGGGAATCCCCGCCGAGTTGGAACTCGGTTAACGGGAGCTGCCCCGCAACTGTAATCGGTGACGAAATCTGCAAAATACCACTGGAACAAAAGCAGTTTAAACTGCTTAAACCGTTTAAACGGTTTTCCGGGAAGGTGCAGATACCAGGATGACCCGAAAGCCAGGAGACCTGTCTTACACGTTTTGTTCTAACACTTTTTTCCGAGGGGAAAAGGAGGTTTGCATGAGGTGCTATTTATTTATTCTATTGTTTGCATCGATATTATTATTCCCTGTCATCAGTTATTCTCAGGATAATGTCAATCTTGAAGAAAAAGAAGTAAATGGGTCTGAAAATAGAGATGAGTCCGGAATATCCGGACTTGAAGAAGATATTGAAGAGATTATCGTAACCGCAACAAGGACAGAGACACGGGTTAGTCAACTGCCCGATTCAGTTACCGTCATTTCAAAAGAGCAGATTAATCAACAGAAGGCAACAACTATTTTCGAGGCACTTCGTAGTGTACCCGGTCTGAATTTACGCAAGTCAGGCGGTATTGGCAGACTGACAAGTGTAACAATTAGAGGATCCAATACAAACCAGGTCCTGGTTATGATTGATGGCGTACAGGTAAACAGTCCAACCCTGGGGTCTTTCGACTTTGCAAATCTTACAACTGACAATGTAGAGAGGATAGAGGTAGTAAGGGGACCTCAAAGTACACTGTACGGCTCTGATGCTATGGGAGGTTTGGTAAATATAGTTACAAAAAAGGTAAAGGTAAGCCTAAGTACAGTATTCGTTCGGAGTTTGGAACACCAGAGAGGACGTATAATGAGTCAATCAGTACAAGTGGCAGTTTAGGGAAATTTCATTATTCTGTTGATCTGGCAAGGATTGATAGTGACGGGCGCGGATCAAACGATGATTATGACAAAACAAATTTATCCTCAAGGATTGGATATAAGATTAATGAAAAAATAGATTTTGAAACTACCATGAGGTACAACGATTCCACGGTAAATTTTGATGATGGCGCATTCAGACAGGACCCTAACAGGTTTTCACAAAATGAGGATTTTAACATGAATGCTGTTTTCAATCAATCATTGACCGATTGGTGGAGCCACAAGATGACATTCTCATTTGCGGATTCTGACTCAATAGATACTGACAGAGCCAATCCGGGTACATCAGATCCTTTTGGAACATCGAGATTTCGGCTCGATACACATATATATACCGGCAACTGGCAGCATACTTTGAACTACAAAGATATTGATACCTTTGTAGTAGGCTTTGAATTTGAAAATCAATCTGCCGATAACAGGACCTTTGATGAGACGTTAATCAACAGAGGATGGTACTTTCAGAATCAACTGAAACTATGGGACAGGCTCTTCTTTAATGCAGGCTTAAGATTAGATGATAATAATACTTTTGGAAAGGATGTTAATCCTAAACTGTCAATTGCTTATCATCTGAAGGAGACAGATACAAAATTTAAGGCAAATTATGGTAAGGGATTTAGAGGCCCTACGTTAAATGATTTATTCTGGCCGGTTACCGGCGATCCAACACTGCAGCCGGAAGAAAGTGAGAGTTATGATTTTGGCTTTGAACAATACTTATTAGAAGACAAGATCTCTTTTGGTGTAACCTATTTTAACAACCGATTCTCTAATCTTATTCTATGGGCTCCTATCAGCCCTGGAAGTTTCATATGGCGACCACAACAAAATTCTGGTTTTGTATGGACAGAGGGCATAGAAGCGGAGGCCGTAATCAAGCCAATTGAAGGGCTGACAATAAGAGGTACATTTACAAAGACGAATACAAGAGATGGTTCAAAGAAAGAGTTGATAAGGCAGCCGCGCAAGCAAGGCTCTGTTAATATCAATTACAGCTTTCTGGATAAGTGTAACATAAACATTGATGATACAATTGTTGGAAATTCAAGAGAAGGCGCCAGTGCCACTGGCGACAATGGAGGCGGAATAACACCTCCAAACAGATCAACTATAAGGACTAATACAGGGATACACAAACTGGATGCAACATTTTCATATGATTACTCAAAGCACCTGCAGCTTTACACAAGGGCTGAAAACCTGTTAAACATTCAGTACGATGAAACCTTGGGTTTCAGGTCACCGGGAACAAGAATCTTTTTTGGGGTAAAGCTTAGTATGTAATGTATGGGAGAGGTAGGACGCTGATTTTCACAGGTATGTACAGATAAAGGTTTTTTGATAGTGTTGCAGGCAAAACGTGCTGAGAAGTTGGCGTATGCGAGTGTTCTCAATAAAAATAACAGTGCAAGTCGGATTTATACTCAGGATGTCTGTTCTCATAAGGTAGATAAGTAACAACAATACTAGCTATGCAAATTCTAAAATATTTAACTATGTGTATGATTACTCTCTTGGTGTTTATCGGTATTGTTACAGCTGATAGTGAGGATTTTAATACAATGAGAAAAATGGCTCTTGAACCATACTCGGAATATCATCTTTACCGGGGAGATCTGCATGTTCATACGAATTACTCTGCAGATGCGGACTCCAGACAAGAGATAAACTCGGTTATTCAATCTGCAAAAGGCCGACTGGATTTTATTGCAATTACAGATCACGATGAACATAAGGAAGATGTTCTGACAAAAGATGAATGGCAACAGATTGTTGCTGTGTGTCAAAAACAAAATTGTGACGGAGAATTTGTTGTAATTCCTGGATATGAATGGACTTCACCAGACCAACACTTTAAACCGGGCAGTAAAGATTATGAACACAAGATACTCTACTTTACCAATCCACCTGATGATATTTTTCGTTTCAGTAACTTTCCTACTCCTGAAATACTTGCAAATGCAGTGAGTGGAGCTGGCGGTATTGGCCATACTCCTCATCCAAGATCTTTCACCGTAATGGACCTTAAAGATCAACAAATCATTGTGAAGCATTATGAAAGAGATTATTGGGATTACGGACATGCATTTTCTTCAACTTTTTCCAATGCTGAGGTATATCCCAACGGTCCACTTTATCAATACGATTTTGACAAAGTGGAAAGTGATGACATAAAAGAAGAGTCTGTCCAGATATCCTGGGAATTTGAAATACAGAAAGCATTGTCAATGGGATATAAATTGGGCTTTGTTGCCACCTCTGATACACACTGGCCAACTATCATCCCTGGTCAAGAGAGATGCTCTGTCGTATTTGCGAAAGAGTTGACACGGAAAAGTATTTTAGATGCACTTAAAGTGAGGCGCAATTATGCAGAAATTTGTCCGGAAAATATTGATGTTTTCTTTAGTATTTCCGGTCATATCGTTGGAGACGAATTCGAAACGACCCGGAATCCATGCCTGATATTAAACATTCAGTCAGAAAGGGAAATTCATGAGGTTTATATTTATAAAAATAACAACAAATGGATTACCATCAATAAAGGTGATTTGTCACCATTTAGTTCTGATTTTAAAGAAGTCAGTTTTACCGTTGAAGATAACAATTTTTTGTCTAATTCATTCTATTTTGTCAAAATCAGGTTAAAAGGAAACAATGAATACGGAACTCCATTTACTGTATTTACAAGCCCGGTTTGGGTAAATAAGAGAATTGAGTAGGGGTACTCTCTTCGAGAGGAGCATTTTTTTGCTGCGATAACTGCTAATATAGAGTTGTTGCCTCCGGGTAGTTGACTTATATATTTATACTAATTAGTGTCATTCTTGTCTGACAGATCACGTCATTCATTTGAACTACATTAACATTAATACATTACTATTTAAATTATGAATAAAAAACCGCGAATTATACTGTTTATTGTTCTCTCGATTATCTTGACACTATTCAGTCAAACGTCCCAGGCTGAATCTGTGAAGGTTGGAAAAACAAAAGCCCTTGTTGACGATACTGGTTTTTCACTGCATTTTAATAATCCTCCCAGGCGAATTATTTCTGTATCACCGAGCGTGACGGAAATACTAGGGGTCATTAATGCGGATTCTCTGTTAGTGGGAGTTTCACTATATTCTTATTATCCATCTTCTGTCAAAGGTCTTCCTAAAGTAGGCAGTTACGTTAAACCAAATATTGAACAGATCATCTCATTAAATCCTGACCTGGTTGTAATGTCCTATGACGGAGCGCCGAGGAGTGATGTGAATAAATTACGGAAGCTGAAGCTGAAAGTTGCTGTTTTACGAAGTGAGAAGTTCTCTGACATTATAAAAAATATTAACTGGCTCGGCAAAGTTTTAGAGCGTCAAAAAAAAGCAACAGAAGTGGCTGGATATTTAGAGAGTCGTTATGCGCAAATCCGGTCCCTTGACTGGGAGACGCCAAAGCCTGCCGCTTTTTATTCAATCGCCCTTGATCCCATAATATCAGTTGGGGCTAAAAGTTTTATTAATGATTTAATTCGTGATGCGGGAGGCATGAACATTACCGGGGACATTGATCAGGCATATCCTAAATTAACCATTGAAAGTGTAATTGCCCGATCTCCAGACATACTGGTATTCTCAACCGGTATGGGAAATGCGCTTAGCATGGAAGGTCAGCTGCCTTTCTGGCAGCGTTGGAAAAACATTCCTGCTGTACGAGATCAGAGATTCGTGCAAGTTGATCATGACATTATCAATCGTCCCGGTCCCAGAGTTATCAAGGCGCTGGCTTTATTAGCCCAACAATTTCATCCTGAAAAGGCAATGGCGATTCAGCGGATTATGAAAAATGAAAAACCGTAAAATTTTGTTGTTCGCAGTTCCGTTTTGCTGGATCCTCATTTTCTTACTATGTTGGAAATACGGTACTGTGATTATTACCTGGGAGCAGCTGAAAAATACCGTCTTTGGGGCGGCGGCTTCTGATCAAACTAATATTATTTTATTGCAGGTACGATTGCCAAGGCTGCTTCTGGCCGCGCTTACAGGCGCTACTCTCTCTTTAACAGGGGCTGTGTTTCAGGCATTACTGCGAAACCCGCTTGCCGATCCCTATATTCTCGGGATTTCCGGAGGTTCGGCGCTGGGCGCGGTTGTGGCCATGGGCTTTGGTTTGCATTTAATGATTATCGGTTTTCAAATTGTTCCGATATTTGGTGTATGCGGTGCGTTTTTAACCATATTATTTGTATATAATTTCTCCAGAATCGGCAACTATTTACCGACACAGACGATGTTGCTGGCCGGTATTTCATTACAGGCGATGCTTTCCGCATTGATTCTGTTTCTGCAAACCCTGTTGGAACCTTTAGAGTTGATGCAGGTTTTTACCTGGTTAATGGGAAATATACCAACTCCGGAATACGGAAATTTATTATGGATATCTCTCTATGTACTTCTGGCTATCGGAGTGATTCTGCCGCAGGCACGGCATCTGAACGCTCTTTCTCTGGGAGAGCGGGATGCCCAGATTGTTGGTATAGATGTGGAACGATTAAAAAAGGTCCTTTTTTTCTCCTGCTCTCTTTTAACTGGAAGTATAGTTGCTCTAACCGGGCTAATCGGATTTGTCGGGATTATTGTTCCACATTTATTACGATTGTTAATTGGTCCTGACCACAGGCGTTTATTGCCGGCTTGTGTTATTGTCGGCAGCATTTTTATGGTTGTTGCCGATACCCTGGCCCGTGTCGTGCTTGCACCAACTGAAATCCCTGTTGGCGTTATTACCGCTCTTATCGGTGGACCATTCTTTCTGTTTTTATTATGGAAAAATAAGCGTAAGGGAATGCGATGAGCGAACAATATCAGAATGTCACGGTTGAAAAACTCTCTTATTCGTATACAGAGATGCCTTTTATTCAAGATCTCTCTTTTGACTTCAGGGCGGGAGAGTTGTTCAATGTTGTTGGCCCTAACGGGGCCGGTAAAACAACTCTATTATATTTGATTGGCGGGATACTCAAACCACAGGTCGGTGAGATTTTACTGGGTGACGTGCAGTTAAACTCTTTTAAACGTCAGGCTCTTGCCAGAATCATGACGATCATTCCGGCTGAATCAAATATTGCATTTGACTTCACAGTTTATGATATTGTGTCCATGGGCCGTTATCCTTATCATAGTCCACTTGAGTCATTTAACGATAACGACCGTGAAATTATATGGGAGGCTATTGAACGGACCGGATTAGCAAAATACAAAAATGAAATTTTCAACCAGCTTTCCAGTGGTGAAAGGCAGCGGGTCCTGATTGCCCGCGCTCTGGTGCAGAAAACACCTATTCTGTTAATGGACGAACCGACTGTTCATCTGGACATTCATTACCAATTGGATATTTACCGGCTCGCGCAATCACTCGCGCATGACAAGAATCTATCAGTTTTCATGATCTCGCATAATTTAAATTATGCATCGATGTATAGTGACCGTATTATGTTGATGCGTGAAGGAAGTATTGTAAAAATTGGCGTTCCTGATGATATCCTTCAGCCTGAACTGCTCAGTGATGTTTACGGCACAGCTTTGTCTGTTTATCCACATCCTGAAACAGGCCAACCTACTGTCTGGCCAAGGCAGTAAGGGATGATGTCATCAAATAATGCTATTGGGTCTGGTTGTTATGTTATTGCAATAATCATAGAAATTCCTACCAATGCAAAAGAGGAAATACGGCTATGTTAATAGGAAAATATGACGGGATAGAAATACACCGCAAAGAGAAATTTATATATATTAACTTTCTTGTTCAACACAGGGTTATTTCTACTTGCAGTGTATATGGAGGGTTGCGTGATGATCTGGAGGGGATTGCTAATCATCAATTATGTGAGCCTTTGGGACATGATAGAAAAGGTTTGGAGATTATAGCTGAAAGCCCTGCTAATTATTTAACGTCAGTCTTTAAAAAATATGGACTCTCTCCTGAAAAAAGAGCGCTCCTCGGCACTGCAGCAAACATGAATTATGCCGCTGTGGAATCACAGGAATATCAAGGCCTTAAGGTAGTGGCGATAAGTACGGGAGGTGTGAAAAAAAATGCCGGCAGGGCCGGTGACCCCGCGAATATTTATGAGAAGGATGGGAAGTTTATCAGTGAGAAAAATGAGGTCGATGAACCTCACGGTACAATAAATACAATAATTATTATAAACAAAGAACTGACGGATGGTGCCATGGTGAGGTCGGTTGTTACCGCTTCCGAGGCAAAGGCCGCCACTCTTCAAGAGCTTGCGGTTCATTCCTGTTATTCATCCGGGATGGCTACCGGAACAGGAACCGATCAGGTTGGCATTGCGTCCATGCTGACCGGAGAAATTCCATTGACCGGTGCGGGTAAACACACTAAGTTGGGAGAACTCATAGCTTTAACGGTAATAAAGTCGGTTAAGAAAACCCTGTCATTACAAGATTCACTTACCTCTCAGAGTCAACGTTCAGCAATAATTCATTTAGAACGATTTGGTATGGATAAAAAATCAATGACGGAAAAGATCTGTAGCTTTCTAGATAAAGAGAAGTTTGAACTATATGAAAATAATTTTGTAGCTATTGACCGTGATTCCGTTACTGTAGCGGCAACTGCCGCTCTTGTCCACTTGCGCGATAAAATAGAGTGGGGAATCCTGCCGGAAAACTGCTTACCGGAGATTTTTTCATCCTATGGGGCGCAGATTAGTTCTTCAATTTCGGGAAAGTTTGAGAGAATAGGCTATTATCGGGAGTCTCTTTCTCGTGAACGCATGGGGATATGCAATCATGAGTTCACCAATTTTATTTGTAAATCATTTGCTCTGGGGTTTAGTGAAAAATGGGAATAAAAAAACGTAAGAAAGGGGGAGGAATCAATGCTTAATCTCATTCTAAAAGGTGGCCCGGTAATGTACCCGCTGCTGGTTTGTTCACTTATCTCTCTAACAATTACCATAGAGCGAGTTATCTTCTGGTCGACTGAAAGCAGGAGGATGGACCGTAAATTACTGGATGAGGTATTTGTAGAGATTGAAAAGGGTTTTTACGATAAAGCCATTGCTCTGGGTAATAAATCAAAAGACTATATGATAAAAATTGTGTGCTATGCACTCACACATCATAAATCTTCAAGGATAAATATGTTGGAGATGGCGGCAGAAGATGAGATAGACAGGATGAAAAGGGGCATGGCAATAATGGATACAATAATAACCATGGCGCCTCTACTGGGGATTCTCGGCACTGTTACCGGTATAATAGTCTCCTTTGATTTCCTTGGAAAGGCCGGGGTAGAGGACCCGAAAGCTGTTACAGGGGGGATAGCTCAGGCGTTGATTACAACCGCGACAGGTCTGTCGATAGCCCTTGCCACTATAATTCCGTACAACTATTTTGTCGTCAAACTGGAAAGGGCAGCGCGAAATATAGAAAAGTGTACAACAAGTTTCGAAATATATCATCAGGAGGGCAGAGATGAAGATCAATCTTAATCTGAGACGAAAGGGGCCCCGGATAGAGATGTTACCACTTATTGACATCGTCTTTCTCCTTCTGGTCTTCTTTATCTACGCAATGCTTTCCATGGTGGTTCATCGCGGGTTTAAAGTGGATCTTCCACAGGCGACAACGGCTGAGATTGACAAGGAAGACTACGCTTCAATTACCGTAGATAAAAATAACAGGATACTTCTTAACAAAGAAGAGATACTTATTGAAAATCTTTCTGAGGAGGTTAATACAAATATTAAGAAGGGGATTAAGATCTTTATTAATGGTGATAAAGAAGCGGACCTCGGCGTTGTGATAAATGTACTTGATACCTTGAGAAGAGATGAGATCAAGGAGGTCTATTTTGAAACAGAACCCTTTGAACAAAAACCATTAAATAATTCAGGAATTCCTGGATTTTAGAATCTATACACCGCGTAATTTAATGTATATAAAAATCAATGCAGCCAGCCCTTCGACTCCCCGTGCCCGATCGAACGGGGAGTCGAAGGGTAGTCTTTTTCATGATCGCAACATGACAAAATATGTTTAAAAAAAATTTAATAATAGCCGGATCAATTGCTTTATCACTACATGCAGCGTTCATTATGCTGTCGCCAAATATCACTTCTGAACCTGAGGTGATATTCCGAAAGGGTGAGTCCAGCCTTAAGATGAACCTTGTACCATCTATAGCATCAACTGCCTCCGCAAATCCAGTTAATGAAGTAAAAGAAGAGGTCCAGAAGGTGGAAGAAAAAACAGTTGAGAAGCCTAAACCTATAAAAAAGATAGAGGAACAGAAAATAGCTGCTAAACCGGTTACTGTTGTTACTGAAGACGTTCAAAAGGTACAAAAAAAACAATTGATACTGTAAAACCTGTAAAGAAACAGGAACAACCGGTAAAAAATCAGGTAAAAGCTGAAGAACAAGTTACACAAAAGGTTACGCAACAGGCAAAGCAAATATCATATAGCGCCGAATACTTTAAACCTGATCGTATGGCCGTTGATAAACAGATACATCAAAAGAAGGTATCTACCCCCAATTCAAAAGAGATCATGGCTGATGTTAAGGCAAAGGGTGTAACACAGGGTGCGATGGTAAAGAATGTATTTAAACCCTCCTATCCTTCCAGTTGTAAGCGGCAGGGACATGAAGGGGCTACGGTATTGGAAGTAACAATTCTCAGTAAAGGGAAGCGTGGGGAAATAAATATATTAAAATCAGCAGGCTGTGCATCACTTGATAAAGCAGCCATTAAAGCTTTAAAGAAAGCGAAGTATATCCCTGCCAGACGATTAGGAGTCCCCTTTACCACAGCAAAGAAGATAGCTTTTAGTTTTAAACTGGAAGATTATCAATAGAAAAATTCAGATAGTATTCACGATGAAGCGGCTTTTAAATGACAGTTACATATAATTCTGTTATGGTAAGCATGAAAATGGGTAAATATTTTTTTTGACAACAGTGGCACGAATGTTAAAATAGTGGCATTGAATACCTGCTCTTCAGGAAGATTATGAAAATACTGAAAACAGATGCATCTGTAGTAATATTACAGAAACAATTTTCTTGAAGATATAGGAAGCAGGAATACCTGACAACTTGCTTTACGTGCCTTTACTGGAGCTTTTCTTATAGGAGGAGATGAGTAGATTATATGAAGTATGCGTTCCGCTTATTACACATATTCTTAATTGTGTTCTTTTTAAATTCAACATTTTTTCTTGTAGTAGACGGGCGAATTGGCAAGTACGTTTGTGCTGAAGAAAGAGAGCCTGCAGATGAAGCTTTCTATAGAATACATCCACCATACACGTTTGATCCACGTTTTTTTGAACATGAACACCTTTTTGACTTGAGGAGAAGAAACACTCTTGTTGATAAGGGGCTCTCGTTCGATCTGGTCTATACTGCTGACTTTGTGACAAACCACTCAGGTGGATTAAAGAAAGCGGGTGCCGACATTGATACAACTATAAGCTATCTTGCAAATACAGATCTGGCAATAGAGCTTGATATGGAAAAGGCGGGTTTCTGGAAAGGGGGAATATTCCACGCACACTTTTTTGACCACCATGGCGCTAAACCATCAGAAGACTACATAGGTGATTTACAGGTAGTTGATAACTTTGAGAGCAATAAAGTTACAAAGTTGTATGAATTCTGGTATAAACATGCTTTTGAACTGTTCGGTACAGACTTGTCTCTTTTAATCGGGCAGCATGATTTGAATAGCGAATTTAATATTACTGAGTACGGAATGCTTTTTTTACACTCTTCTTTCGGTTTTAATAATGAGATTTCAAATAATATTCCGGTCTCTAATTTTCCGGTAGCCGCTTTTGGTTTCAGAGTGAAGTGGGAACCCACTGAATACTTCTATTTTATGGCAGAAATATCAGATGGTGATCCGGGAAAGAACAATAGTGGGTTTGACTGGACACTTGACAGCAAAGAGGGTTTTCTAAACTTTTTTGAATTAGGATATCATTTTGGTGATCAGGAAGTGAGTCGGACCATGCCCGGAACGTATAAGTTTGGAGGGTGGTACCATACCGATGAATTTGATGATATTCGTGACACTGATGAAAATGATAATCCTCTGGAGCACGATGGCAATTACGGGATCTATTTTATTGCTGACCAGATGCTTCTCCCGGGAGAAGGAGACACCGGATTGGGTGCCTTCTTCCAGCTCGGAGGAGTACCTGATGACCGTAACCAGGTGGATTTTTATGTTGGGGGTGGTGTTCATTACAAAGGGATCATCCCTTCCAGAGAGGATGATATGCTTGGTCTGGCAGTTGCGCATGCATCCATAAGCGAAGATTTAAGAGATATTGAAAAGATGGACCGTCACGAAACTGCTGTAGAGTTGACCTACAGGGCACAGGTTTTACCCTGGCTTGCCATACAACCGGGAGTGCAGACTATCTTTAATCCTGGGGCAGATTCTTCACTGGATAATGCCGTTGTATCAATAATGAGGTTTCAGATAAATTTCTGATCCTGCTTTTATTATCGTAACTTCACTCCAATCTGGTTTAAACCCTTTATCAACTGAATCTTTCAAAAGCCCTGATCACTTCTCCACATGCAAACAGGCTGTGTCACAATTATTTTTTGGTTATGTAGCTATTCTGCAAATTGATATAATATGCATCGGTTGACTTGGAATTGGTATCAAGATAAAATAGTAAATCGGAAGACTTGTCAGGAGTGTAAGCATTTTGGTGTATGTATAACCAGTATGAACGGAATGACAATAAAGAGGTTGGTAAATGAGAAGTTAAAAGAGCCATAATTGGTTGTAAAAAAGTGATTACCAAGCGCTAAAACAAAAAATAGTTTCTCTTTTGCTTTAAAATAGGTTGGGTTATAAATTTCAATTGTGAAACAACCTGTTAGTTACGGTCAGAGCAAACGAATATGTATTGCCGGGATCCTTGCCATGGAGCCGGAGATAATAATATTATACGAATCAATCAACGGCCTTGGCCCTGACGGTGGAAAACCGTAATGAGAATTCTCAACGATCTGAATAATGAAACGTAGTGTTTCGATATTTCTGGTACTTTCCGTTATAAGCTTTGCAGCAACGCTTTTGCCTAAATACATCGATCAAAATAAATTCTTACGAGGAATAAAAAGTGTTAGCTCGGAACAGAAACAGGAAGCTAAAAGAGGATCAAGCGCTTACAGCTACAGAAACGATTCGATACTTCCGTTTTTGAGAAGAGAAGTTGAAGAGATTGAGAGATTTAAGGATAGTCTGGGAAGTGAATCAGAGGTAGATCTGGGTTCACAATCAGAAATCGTTAAAGAGATGATATTGGTTTATTCTGAATATGAAAATGCTATGGTTAAGGTTTTTACCGCTTTAGAGTTCAACACCATAAAAAACCGTCAAGATATTGGCAGGTTTATGGAGAGTGCGAAGCAGGCTGAAGTGACGGCTAATAGAGTGAATCGGCTAAACAAAGAGTTGGGAACAAAACTCAAAGAGCCTCTTAACAGGAGCGGAGTGCCGCCTTCCGATACCGATTCAATTATGCGAGGTTTTTATCGAACCGAAGATATAGAGAGAAGAGGCGAGCTATATAAAATGAATGCGGAGGTTATGGAAAAAGCCCATTTCGTTCTGCAGGTTCTGGAAAAAGAGTGGGGTGCATGGGAGTACAACATGAAAAAGGGGGGTGTATATTTTGAATCTAAGAGAGCCGTTTTAGAATTCAATAGCACCATGGAACAGATTGGAGTTCTTGTGCGGAAGATTAAGGAGTTACAGCTTACGATTCTAGAAACCCAGTCAGGTAAAAATGGATAGTACCTTTGGCGTATAATTACTTTAAATAAAATAACAAAATATTTTTACATTTTCCCCAGTATAACAATAGTCTTACAATTTTACTCTTGCTTAACAGGCTGTCCGAAAATAACCAAAAACACCTTTTTTGTCATTCTGGATTTATTTCAGAATCTAGAATGAGAAATTAAATTTCACCTCCTATGTGTTTAATTTATAAGTTATGGGAATTACAATTCTTACTTCAACCGGTGGTGGAGGAAATGGAGAAGCCTTTCTGACAGCTTGTTCAGCATTATCATCCAGGGTTGAGAAACCTGAACTTTTATTTACCTTAATACCTTTTACACTCCCGTCCAGGCAGACAATGAATGATAGTATGACATCACCTTCCATAGACATCTTTCGCGCTTTGTAAGGATATGATATATTTATACGAATTATTTTGTTTATGTAATCAAAATGTTCCTTGATATATCGGTTTTCAGAACTCTGATTTAATTCATGCTGCATTCTATCTGATTTTGAAATCCCTCCTGATTGTCCAGCATTTACAACACTTTTTGATTCATGCGTGGTTTCTGTAACAGCGTGCTTAACTTTTTCTGTTACCTCAACAGCCTTTGCAGGTACTCTTTTTTTCGTCTTGACTACCCTCTCCTGTTTGACATTGTCAGGCACTGGCAACTCTTCTTTTATCACAACATTCGCTTTAATCTCTTTGGAATCTTGAGTGGCCGTATTTTTTTTCTGTATTTGCGGTTGTTTAGTATTGATCTCCTTTTGGGTTTTAAAGTATTCAGCGCTATAAGTTATTTCCTGCTTTTCCTGTTCTACCAGTTCTTCTTCCACCTTGTTTTTGGTTTCCTGTTTAACCATGGCAGGGATTGATGCCTGGTTTTTTATAGCCTCTGCCGTTTCCATGCTGTTCTTATCGATCTCTTGTTCACCTGTTTTTATGATATTTGTTACATTAAACTCCAGGATCGCTTTCATGTTCTGCTGTGCGACCGGTTTCTTAATATAAAAGGCCAGGGCCACAAGCATAATATGAAAGAAAATAGAGATAGCCAATCCTGGTTTATGGTAATTCATTTGTTTCCTTTTTTTGGACTGATAATAAGTATACAAATCAGGTTTCTATTGCGACAAAAGATAATCCTTCGACTCCCCGCCCGCGCAACATCCGACGGGGAGTCGAAGTGAAATCAACATTAAATTTTCTATACATAAAACAATAATGTTAAGCTGTTTTTTTCGCATCCTCATTTCAATACTTCTGTCTGCAGGGTCACTTTTTCAAAACCGGTATTTTTAACGGTATCAAGCACGTCCACAAATACCTGTAAGACAATATTTTTATCAGCTCTTATTGTCACTGGTGTTGCTTTGTCAAATGAGTTGATAGATTCTTTAAGGCCGTTTAAATCTACCGGTTTGGAGTTCAAGTATATTCTTTCTTCTCTATCTATCTCTACGATCAGCGATTCTATAGACTCCGACTGTTTTTCTGATGCTCCCGGCAGTTGTATAGGCAACAGTTCGGCCTTTATAAAAGTAGACGTAGTAAGGACTATGGTCAGCAGCACAAGCATTATGTCTACAAACGGGATAATATTAATTGAATTGAATTCCTCATCTTCCATCATTTTTTATCTCCCACTCCATCAAGATGACCTTTGCCTTTCTCAGGAGAAAGTTATGTAGGGCTACGGAAGGAATCGCAACAAGCAGGCCGATTGCCGTGGCCTTGAGAGCGAGAGCAAGTCCAGTCATAATCTTGCCTGTTTCCATATACCCTTCTTCTCCTATATTGTAGAAGGTAAACATTATACCCAATACCGTACCCAGTAAACCGATGTAAGGGGCGTTGCTGCCGATAGTGGCAATTAAGTGGATTTTCCTCGTAAGCGCGAGTTCCAGTGATTTTCTCTTAGTGAAATCGTCTGATCTAATATTCCTGTATACCAGGAATCTTTCGATTGCAATAGAAAGAGATACAATACTCATAAAGATCAGGAACCCGATGATTCCATAATCAACAAACAATTTAGTTAATTCCATTACGCCTCCTGTATTTAGTTAATTCCTTGCCTGCCATTAGCAGGGTAGAGTATCTCCGTTTCACTCAGAATGTCATCATAGTAACAAATGTGTCATTTTCTGCCGGAAGACGGGTGAGCGAAACGGAAAATATAACTTGTTTAAAATGTGAAATCTACTCCGACAAATTACAATCTTTATACATAAGGAGCATATAACTCATGTTTATAAAAAAATTCAGCGTAAGTCAAAACGTGATATCCATCGTGATCCAGACGCTTCGACCAGGTTCTTTTACCTGGACCTGGTCGACGTCAAAGGCATTGCTCAGGTTCAGATGTTTAGCGTAGGTTTTGTCGAATAGATTATCTACACCGAATTTTATCCTGGCTCCCATGTCAAATGTGTAAGAACCATACAGATCTGCTACAGCATACCCCGGTGTTTTTCTCGCATCAAGACCGCTGCCAATACTCGTGGTATCATCCACCCGGCTCTGTCTATTCACCATGAGAACCTTGCCACCTACACTCCAGTTCCTCTTTTTATAGTCAGTGGTCACAGATACTTCCAATGGAGGAATCTGCGCTAATGGGCGGTCTTCCCTGAGGTTTTCTCCATATACGTAAGCCAGAGAAGCCCCGCTGAATAAATGTTCTGTCCAATATCTGTTTAACGACATTTCACTGCCAATGAGGTAGGCGCTTACATTCCGGTAAATGGTGGCATTGTTACCTGCAGCACTGGCACCGTGATCCCGAGTCCTCATGATAAAATCACTGATCCGGTTGTAATAGACATTGGAATCAAATCCCCATGATTCTGTTTTGCACCTGGTGCCTATCTCTATCTGATGGTGTTTTTCCGGGTCAATAAAAGGGTTGCCTACCCATCGGCTGCTTTCTGTCATGTTGTTGTTGGAAGCCATATAGCGCTCTGTGGCATCAGCAGTCCTTACACTACGACTCAACGTCGTGTAAAATGTCCCTTTGCCTTGCAGATAATCCTGTTCAAAGCGCACCATACCACC